>NZ_JBIALD010000011.1:81468-258953 GCF_042873115.1 Streptomyces sp. NPDC005017
CGGCTGGCGGAGCTGGGGTAAGGGGCGTCGCGGGGGTAGTCGCGGTCCCCGTTTCCCGGTCCGCCCTGGAGGCGTTTGCGGGTGGCGGCCCGACCGCCTCCGGCAACCGCGTCACGGCCGGTCCTGGCGGTCTCCGCGACCACGGGCCGGTCCTGGCGGTCTCCGCGACCACGTCACGGCCGGTCCCAGCGGTATCCGCGACCGCCCCACGTCGTGCCGTGGGCGACCGCGTCACGGTCGGTCCCGCGGTGTCCGCGTCACGGCCGGTCCTGCGGTGTCCGCGTCGCGGCCGGGTCCTGCGGTGTCCGCGACCGTGCCACGTCGTGCCGCGCCGTGCGCGCCGCGTGATGTGCTCCAGTCGGCTTGAGTGCGGCGTGAGTTTCGACACTCCGCGGGCCTCCGGTAGTCCGAGTTCACCTGAATTCAAACCCAGGAGCACCCTTTGTTATGACCATGTGACTGCCATGCGTTCACCCGTGGACCCGCCGGACGGTAGGTTCGTACGTCTGCCTCCGGGGCGATCACCGGCGTCGGCCTCTCGCCGGTTCCGGCCGTGACGCACAGCCCGCCGATGACGAGCCCCGGACCGTGCCGGGGCGGGCGTGAGCGCAAGCGCGTGTCTCGGCGACGCCCACGAGCAAGGAGAACCACACGGTGCCCGTCCTCCGCATCGCGCGCCAGCCTCGGTCCGCAGCCGACGAAGCCCCGCCGATTCCGGAAGCGAGAGAGGGCGGTACCGGCGACCGGCCGGGGGCCGCCCCGACGGGCAACGCGGGGATGCGGCTCGACATCCAGGGCCTGCGCGCGGTGGCCGTCTCCCTCGTGGCGCTCTCCCACGCCGGGGTGACCCAGATCGCGGGCGGCTACATCGGAGTGGACGTCTTCTTCGTCATCTCCGGCTTCCTGATCACCTCGCTGATGCTCCGCGAGCACCAGCGCTCCGGCAAGATCGCCCTCGGCAAGTTCTACGCCCGCCGCGCGCTGCGTCTGCTGCCCGCCTCCACCCTCGTGGTGCTGGCGACGCTCGCGGGCTCCTGGCTGTTCCTCGGCCCCCTGCGCTTCGCGGACTACGCCAAGGACGCCATCGCCTCCGCCTGGTACGTCGTCAACTTCCGGCTGGCCGACGCCGGGACCGACTACTTCAACACGGACGTGCCGCCCTCGCCGTTCCAGCACTTCTGGTCGCTGGCGGTCGAGGAGCAGTTCTACCTGATCTGGCCGATCGTGCTGATCGTCGCGCTGAAGCTGTTCCGGCGCCGGGCCCTGCTGGCGATCCCGCTGCTGGCGCTCGCCGCGGCCTCCTTCGCGGTGAACCTCGACCTCACCGCGACGTCCCCGTCCTGGGCGTACTTCGCCTCGCAGGGGCGTATCTGGGAGCTGGCGGTCGGCGCCCTGCTGGCCCTGGCGGCGCACCGGCTGCACGAGATCCCGCAGCCGATCGCGGCGGTGCTGAGCTGGGCGGGCCTGGCGGCCATCGCCTACGGCGCCGTGGCCTTCGACGAGAGCACCCGCTTCCCCGGCTACAACGCCGTCGTCCCGGTCGTCGGCGCCGCCGCCGTCCTGGCCTGCGGCGCGGCGGGCGGCCGCTACGGCGCCGGCGCGCTGCTCTCGCTGCGCCCGGCCGTCTGGATCGGCGGCATCTCCTACGCCTGGTACCTGTGGCACTGGCCGCTGATCCTCATCGTCCCGGCCGCCCTCGGGTTCGGTGAGCACGACGGCCCGCTGCGGCTGATCGCCGCGCTGTGCGGCATCCCGCTCGCCTGGCTGACCCTGCACCTGGTCGAGAACCCGATGCGCTTCCACCGCGCGTTCAAGGCCCGCGCGATGCGGGGTCTGGGCCTCGGCCTCGGTCTGTCGGCCGTCGCCGCGCTGGCCGCGGTCGTCGCCGCGCAGTTCCCGCCGGGCCTCGCCTCGGGTTCCGCCCGGCAGGACACCCGCGAGGCCCTCGCCCAGGCCTCCGACCCGCAGGCCACGCTGAACCGGCTGCTGGAGGAGCGCGTCGACAAGCTCCCCTCCAACCTCGAACCGAGCATGCGGGACGTGGCGTACAAGCGGACCGCCGTCTACACCGACGGCTGCGCCCTGACCATGAACGACGAGACGCAGAAGGAGCCCTGCCTCTACGGCGACAAGACCGCCGAGCGCAGTGTGGTCCTCTTCGGCGACTCGCACGTCGCCCAGTGGTTCCCGGCGTTCGACGCGCTCGCCCGCAAGCACCACTGGCGGCTGTACTCGTTCACCAAGAACGCCTGCAAGGTCTCCCAGATCACCATCGCCTACAACAACGGCCCCTACGCCACCTGCGACGCCTGGCGGAAGGTCACCATCGACAAGATCCGCGAGATGCGGCCCGACCTGGTCATCACCTCCAGCTCCCAGTCCGCGAAGCTGTGGGGCGAGGGCGACATCGCCGAGGTCTGGGGCAAGGGCCAGGCCGAGACCTACCGGATGCTCCAGCAGGGCCGCACCCGTGTGCTGACGCTGCTGGACACCCCCTGGCCGAAGAACAACTCGGTGGACTGCGCGGTGGCCAACCCGGACGACCTGGCCTCCTGCGCCCACGACCGTTCCAAGGCCGACCGCAACCCCGCCGTCACCAAGGCGATCCTCGCGGCGGCCGAGGCGGAGAAGGTCGCGACCCTCAACCCCTACGACTGGGTCTGCGCCCCCTCGGGCAACTGCCCCGTCGTCGTCGGCAACACCATGGTCTACCGCGACTACGGCCACCTCGCAGACCCCTACGTCGAGGCGCTCACCCCGGTCGTGGAGAAGGAACTGCTGCGCCTGTTCGGCGCCGACCTGAACAAGAACCGCTGACCGCACACACCGAACCGAAGGGGGCCGACGATCCCGTCGGCCCCCTTCGCCGTCCCCGCCCACCGCGCCAGCCCGGGCACGGTGAAACGCCTGGGGGCCGGAAACGCCTGGGGGCCGTCAGTCGGCGACTGACGGCCCCCAGGGCGGTAATGAGCGGGAAACCCGTCCCGGCCCGCGCCTACAGCACCGGCAGGTTCTTGCGGAGCTCGAACGCGGTGACCTCGGAGCGGTACTCCTCCCACTCCGACTTCTTGTTGCGCAGGAAGAAGTCGAAGACGTGCTCGCCGAGGGTCTCGGCGAGGAGGTCGCTGCCCTCCATGAGGGTCAGGGCCTCGCCGAGGTTCTGCGGGAGGGGCTCGATGCCCAGGGCACGGCGTTCGGCGTTGGAGAGGGCCCAGACGTCGTCCTCGGCGCCCGGGGGCAGCTCGTAGCCCTCCTCGATGCCCTTGAGGCCGGCGGCCAGCAGGACGGCGTAGGCGAGGTAGGGGTTGGCGCCGGAGTCCAGGGAGCGGACCTCCACTCGGGCGGAACCCGTCTTGCCCGGCTTGTACATGGGGACCCGGACCAGGGCGGAACGGTTGTTGTGGCCCCAGCAGATGTAGGAGGGGGCCTCGCCGCCGGCGCCCGCGGTGCGCTCGGAGCCGCCCCAGATGCGCTTGTAGGAGTTGACCCACTGGTTGGTCACCGCGGAGATCTCGGCCGCGTGCCGCAGCAGGCCCGCGATGAAGGAACGGCCGACCTTGGAGAGCTGGTACTCGGCGCCGGACTCGTAGAACGCGTTGCGGTCGCCCTCGAAGAGGGACAGGTGGGTGTGCATCCCGGAGCCGGGGTGCTCGGAGAACGGCTTCGGCATGAAGGTCGCGTGCACGCCCTGCTCCAGCGCGACCTGCTTCATGACCAGCCGGAAGGTCATGATGTTGTCGGCCGTGGACAGCGCGTCGGCGTAGCGCAGGTCGATCTCCTGCTGGCCCGGCGCGCCCTCGTGGTGGGAGAACTCCACCGAGATGCCCATCGACTCCAGCATGGTGATCGCCTGGCGGCGGAAGTCCATGCCGACGTTGGTCGGGGTGTGGTCGAAGTAGCCGGAGTTGTCGGCCGGGGTGGGCCGGGAGCCGTCCAGCGGGCGGTCCTTCAGCAGGAAGAACTCGATCTCCGGGTGGGTGTAGAAGGTGAAGCCCAGGTCGGAGGTGCGGGCCAGGGCGCGCTTGAGGACGTAGCGGGGGTCCGCGAAGGACGGGGAGCCGTCGGGCATCAGGATGTCGCAGAACATCCGGGCCGTGCCCGGGGTCTCCGCGCGCCACGGCAGCACCTGGAAGGTCGACGGGTCCGGCTTGGCGATCATGTCGGACTCGTAGACCCGGGCGAAGCCCTCGATCGCGGAGCCGTCGAAGCCGATCCCCTCGTCGAAGGCCTGCTCGAGCTCGGCCGGGGCCACGGCGACGGACTTGAGGAAGCCCAGCACGTCCGTGAACCACAGGCGTACGAACCGGATGTCGCGCTCCTCCAACGTCCGGAGCACGAACTCCTGCTGCTTGTCCATCTTCCGCTTCCCCATCCTTGCTGGTCAGGCCGCCTGCTCCCGCGCCAAGAGCGGCGGTCGGGCACCTGAGCATCCCACCACAACAGCGTTTCATGCGCGTTGCGGGCCATGATCGTCCGGCCGACTCCCCGCTGAACGCCCGGAGGCCGGCGGATGGACACTCCGCAGCCCATCTTGCCTGCTGGGAGGCTCTGGCGTAATGGGTGACCGCACAGCTCCGCGGTCCGCCGGACCGGTCGATCCGGAGCCCTCGCTACGAACAGACTGTCGTATCCCATTACGATCAGGCGACCCGACCGTCCTCCTTTCCCCAGAAGGGGCTCCCCCATGGGTTCCGCGAAGAACAAGAACAGCGCCGAGCGCAAGGCCCGTATTGAGGAGATGCGCCGGGCCGAGCGTGCCCGCGAGCGCCGCGGCAGGATCCTCACGATCGCCGCCAGCGCCGTGGTCGTCGCCGGTCTCGTCATAGGCTGCGTCGTCCTCGTGCAGACCCAGGGCGACGACAAGGACGACACCGCGAGCGACGGCAAGAAGACCACCGGGAAGTTCGTCACCGGCGAGGACGGGGTGAAGACCTGGAAGGGCACGCTGTCCCGCAACCACGTCGGCACCGACGTGAAGTACCCCGCCGAGCCCCCGGTCGGCGGCGACCACAACCAGGTGTGGATGAACTGCAACGGCGACGTCTACGCCAAGGAGCTCAAGAACGAGCACGCCGTGCACTCGCTGGAGCACGGCGCGGTCTGGGTGACGTACACCTCCAAGGCGGCCAAGGCGGACGTGGACGCGCTCGCGGCCAAGGTGAAGAAGACGCCGTACACCCTGATGAGCCCGGACGAGAAGCAGACGGACCCGATCATGCTCTCCGCGTGGGGCCACCAGCGCACGGTGACGAGCGCGAAGGACCCGAACGTGGACAAGTTCTTCGAGAAGTACGTCCAGGGTGACCAGACGCCCGAGAAGGGCGCCGCCTGCCAGGGCGGGCTGGCGGAGTGAGGCGCGCGCAGGCCGGGTGGATCGCCGGGGCCGCGGCAGCGGCCCTGGTCGCGGTCGGCGCGCTCACGTACGCGGTCACCGAGGACGACGGCGCGGACCGGACGCCGGCGGCGGACTCCGCCGACGCCGGGTTCGCCCGGGACATGGCGATCCACCACCAGCAGGCGGTGGAGATGTCGTACATCGTGCGCGACCGCACCGACGACGAGGAGGTGCGCCGCCTCGCCTACGACGTCGCGCAGACGCAGGCCAACCAGCGCGGCATGCTGCTGGGCTGGCTGGACCTGTGGGAGCTGCCGAAGGTGTCGGCGAAGCCGCCGATGGCCTGGATGGGCATGGGCGACATGCCCTCCGAGGGCGAGGGCGCGCTGATGCCCGGCATGGCCACGGACGCGCAGATGGAGAAGCTCCAGACGCTCTCCGGACGCAAGGCCGAGGTGTACTACCTCCAGCTGATGACCGAGCACCACCGCGGCGGCATCCACATGGCCGAGGGCTGTGCGCGGCGCTGCGGGGTCGAGGTGGAGAAGCAGCTCGCGCAGGGCATGGTCGAGGGCCAGCAGTCGGAGATCGACCTGATGACGGGGATGCTGAAGGAACGCGGCGCGACGCCGGAGGCGTAGGGCTGCCGCCCGGCTTCGGCTCGGGGTACGGGTTCCCGGCCGCGCTCCGCCCGTGCGGGCACGGGGTCGCACCCCGCCACGTGAACCCGCGGCTCCTCCGCCCGTCCAGGGTCCGGCCGCACCGCACCAGGCGTCGGCCGGGGGCCGCCGCCCCGCCTCGTGGGCTGGTGGTCGGCCGTCGTCGCGGGCCCGCGACGCCGCCCCGCGGGACCGAGGTCCGGCCGCGCTCCGCCCACGCGGAGCCACCCCGAAACCCCATGCCGCGACCCGGCCCTGCCCGAACGGGGTGCGCGGGGTCGGCCGTGGGGTGTCGCGGGTGCGGGCCGGTCGTGGCTGGTCGCGCAGTTCCCCGCGCCCCTTGGGGCGTTGGGCCTCGGGGCGGTTCTCGGGTGGTGGCGTGTTGCGCGATACGCGGCCGGTGGCCTGGCAGGAGGAGCACCCGCAAGGGGCCCGGCCATCAGAAGGGCCCCAGGCCGTCAGGCCGCGCCCCTGCCCGCATACGCGGGCCGCCCGGCCGCCCGGTCGCCGGCCCCGTGGGCCACACCCCCGCCGTAGCGCCCAGCCGCCGGAGGCGCCCGTGGGCCGGACCACACCCCTCCGCCACCCCATCGCGTCGGTCTGACGATTACACTGGGCGCGTGCCTCAACTTCGCCTCGCCCTGAATCAGATCGACTCGCGCGTCGGTGACCTCGCCGGGAACACCGAGACGATCATCCGCTGGACCCGGCACTCCGCCGAGCAGGGAGCCCACCTGGTGGCGTTCCCGGAGATGATGCTGACCGGGTATCCCGTCGAGGACCTGGCCCTGCGCTCCTCCTTCGTCGAGGCCTCCCGCACGGCCCTCGGGGCGCTCGCGGCCCGGCTCGCCGAGGAGGGCTTCGGGGAGCTGCCGGTGGTCGTCGGCTACCTCGACCGCAGCGAGCGGGCCCAGCCGCGGTTCGGCCAGCCGGCGGGCGCCCCGCAGAACGCCGCCGCGGTGCTGCACCGCGGCGAGGTGGTGCTGAACTACGCCAAGCACCACCTGCCGAACTACGGCGTCTTCGACGAGTTCCGCTACTTCGTGCCCGGCGACACCATGCCGGTGCTGCGGGTGCGCGGCGTCGACGTGGCGCTCGCGATCTGCGAGGACCTGTGGCAGGACGGCGGCCGGGTGCCCGCCGCCCGCTCCGCCGGGGCCGGGCTGCTGCTGTCGATCAACGCCTCGCCGTACGAGCGCGACAAGGACGACACCCGGCTGGACCTGGTGCGCAAGCGCGCCCAGGAGGCCGGCTGCACCACGGCCTATCTGGCCATGGTCGGCGGCCAGGACGAGCTGGTCTTCGACGGCGACTCGATCGTCGTGGACGGCTCCGGCGAGGTGATCGCGCGGGCGCCGCAGTTCTCCGAGGAATGCGTGGTGCTGGACCTCGACCTGCCCGCGGCCGCCGACGACGCCCCCGAGGGCGTGGTCGACGACGGTCTGCGCATCGACCGCCTGGTGCTGTCCGAGGACCCGGTCCCGGCCTACGAGCCGGAGCACACCGGCGCGTACGCCGAGCGCCTCGACGACGACGAGGAGGTCTACTCGGCGCTGGTCGTGGGCCTGCGGGCGTACGTCAGGAAGAACGGCTTCCGGTCGGTCCTGATCGGTCTGTCCGGCGGTATCGACTCGGCGCTGGTCGCGGCCATCGCCTGCGACGCGGTCGGCGCGGAGAACGTGTACGGCGTCTCGATGCCGTCGAAGTACTCCTCCGAGCACTCCAAGGGCGACGCGGCCGAGCTCGCCGAGCGCACCGGCCTCAACTTCCGCACCGTAGCGATCGAGCCGATGTTCGACGCCTACATGGGGTCGCTCGGGCTCACCGGTCTCGCGGAGGAGAACCTCCAGTCCAGGCTGCGCGGCACGCTGCTGATGGCGATCTCCAACCAGGAGGGCCACATCGTCCTCGCGCCCGGCAACAAGTCCGAGCTGGCGGTGGGGTACTCGACGCTGTACGGCGACTCGGTGGGCGCGTACGGCCCCATCAAGGACGTCTACAAGACGTCGGTCTTCCGTCTCGCCGAGTGGCGCAACCGGGCGGCGGCGGAGCGCGGCCAGACCCCGCCGATCCCCGAGAACTCCATCTCCAAGCCGCCGAGCGCCGAGCTGCGCCCCGGCCAGGTCGACACGGACTCGCTGCCCGACTACCCGGTGCTCGACGCGATCCTCGCGCGGTACGTCGACCGGGACGAGGGCGCCGACCAGATCGTCGCCGCGGGCTTCGACGCCGCGCTGGTGACGAAGACGCTGCGCATGGTCGACACGGCAGAGTACAAGCGCCGCCAGTACCCGCCGGGCACGAAGATCTCCCCGAAGGGCTTCGGCAAGGACCGCCGGCTGCCGATCACCAACGGCTGGCGGGAGTCGGTCTGACGGCCGGGTGACGCGGGAGAACGGCGTCGCCGGGTGCCACGGGGGCACCCGGCGACGCCGTTCCCGTGGACGGGGGCCTCAGCCCGCCACCCGCTCCGGCTCCTGCCGCGCGGAGCCGGCCACCAGCGGCCCCCGGCCGCCCGCGACCGCGCCCTCGCGCCGGTCCACCGCGTACGCCACGGCCGCCACCCCGATGCCCAGCACCGCCAAGGCGGCGCCCGCCACGTCAGTCGGAGGAGGCGAGCCGGAGCCTGGCCGCCAGCGGAAGGTGGTCGCTGCCGGTCTGCGGCAGGGTCCAGGAGCTCACCGGCTCGATGCCGCGGACCAGGATCTGGTCGATGCGGGCCATCGGGAAGGACGCGGGCCAGCTGAAGCCGAAGCCGCTGCCCGCCGCGCCCTGGGTGGAGCGCAGCTGCGCGGTGACGGCGTTGAGGGCGCGGTCGTTCATGGTGCCGTTGAGGTCGCCGAGCAGGACCACCTGCTCCAGCGGCTCGCCGGCGATCGCCTCGCCGAGCGCGTCGGCGCTCTTGTCGCGCTGGCGGGCGGTGAACCCGGCCTCCAGCTTCACCCGCACCGAGGGCAGATGGGCGACGTACACCGCGGCCTGTCCGCCGGGCGCGGACACCGCGGCGCGCATCGCCCGGGTCCAGCCCAGCTTGATGTCGACCGGCCGGACCCCGCTCAGCGGGTACTTGCTCCACAGTCCGACCGTGCCCTGCACCGAGTGGTACCTGTACGTCGACGCGAGCGCCTTCTCGTACACCGGCACCGCCGCCGCGGTCAGCTCCTCCAGGGCGACGACGTCAGCGCCGGAGGCGGCCACCTTCGCGGCGGTGCCCTCGGGGTCGGCGTTGCCGGCGTTGACGTTGTGCGTGGCGACGGTCAGGTCGCCGCCGGTGGCGGGCTTGTCGGTGAGCAGCCCGCCGAAGAGGTTCAGCCAGACCACCGTCGGCAGCAGCAGCGCGATCAGCGCGGTGGCCGACCTGCGTACGAACGCCAGGACCAGCAGCACGGGGACGAGCAGCCCGAACCACGGCAGGAAGGTCTCGCTCAGGCTGCCCAGGTTGCCGACCACGTTCGGGATCTGCGCGTGCAGCAGCATCACCAGGGCGAGCAGCAGCGCGAGGACGGCGAGGACGATTCCCCGGCGCCAGATGCGGGGGTCGCCGCGCCAGTTGTCGACCAGTCTGTGGGCCAGGCGCCGGAGCATTGGGCCGGGACGGTCGGACCTCGGTCCGCCGTTGTCCGTCTCCGTTGCGTACGCCTGTTGCGCCATACCGTCGCCTCGCTACCTGCCGTGCACACACCGTCGTCCCCCCGCGTCTAAGACCCTAGGGGATGATCGGCTCCGTTCCTGTCCCGCAGGACGGCCTTCCTTCCAGGTGCAGTTCCCCTTGTAACGAAACGCGCACATTCGGCGGGCGAGGCACGTGCGCAGTGTCTCCTCGTAGCGCCCTGGCTCTCCGTGGGGCGAAGTGCCACCATGGACGTGGTCCGGGGACGCCGTCAGGGCGCCTCGAGATGACGTAAGGAGCCGTTGCAATGACGCAGCTTTCGGCTGTCCAGACTGCGCAGCAGACACCCTCCGACGGCAGCAAGGCGCTGTACGGGGGCAAGGGCACCCGCCGCATCACCGTCCGTGACATCGCCCTCGCCAAGGAGCGGGGCGAGAAGTGGCCCATGCTCACCGCCTACGACGCGATGACCGCGTCCGTGTTCGACGAGGCCGGGATCCCGGTGATCCTGGTCGGCGACTCGGCGGGCAACTGTCATCTGGGCTACGACACCACCGTGCCCGTCACCCTCGACGAGATGACCATGCTGTCCGCGGCCGTGGTCCGCGGCACCAGGCGCTCCCTGATCGTCGGCGACCTGCCCTTCGGGTCCTACCAGGAGGGTCCCGTGCAGGCGCTGCGCTCGGCGACCCGGATGGTGAAGGAGGCCGGGGTCGGCGCCGTGAAGCTGGAGGGCGGCGAGCGGTCCTGCGAGCAGATCCGGCTGCTGGTGGAGTCCGGCATCCCGGTGATGGCCCACATCGGTCTGACCCCGCAGTCCGTCAACGCCATGGGCTACCGCGTGCAGGGGCGTGGCGAGGAGGCGGCCCACAAGCTGCTGCGCGACGCCAAGGCCGTGCAGGACGCGGGCGCGTTCGCGGTCGTGCTGGAGCTGGTGCCGGCGGAGCTGGCCGCCGATGTGACGCGCACGCTGCACATCCCGACCGTCGGGATCGGGGCGGGGGCCGGGACGGACGCGCAGGTGCTGGTGTGGACCGACATGCTCGGGCTGACCGGGGGGCGGGTGCCGAAGTTCGTCAAGCAGTACGCCGATCTGCGGGCGGTCATGGGTGACGCGGCGAAGGCGTTCGCCGAGGATGTCGTCGGTGGGGCGTTCCCGGCGGAGGGGCATTCCGTCCACTGAGCGCTGCGCTGAGCCAACGCGGCACCACGGACAGCCCGTCGATCGTCCCCCGTCGACGGGCTGTCCCCTTTTCTTCTTCGCCCCCGCCGCCCCTACCCGTTCCCATCCCCAGGGGCTGCGCCCCTTTGACCCCCGGTCGGCCTTAGCGGCCTTGTCCTCAAGCGCCGGACGGGCTGGGGGGTGGGGGGGTGCGGGGGTCGCGGGCGGGAGGTCGGCCTTAGCGGCCTTGTCCTCAAGCGCCGGACGGGCTGGGGATCGTCCTCTGACGCCGGGCGGGCTGGGGGGCTCGTCCACAAGCGCCGGGCGGGCTGGGGGCCGGGTGTAGGTGGGCTGTCGGTGGGATGTCGGGGGTCTGTCGGTCGGGGCTGGCATCTTCGGGGCATGACGCGAATCGAGAACAGGCCCGGGGGAACGGGCGTCGCCGTGACCGTGCGGGGGCTGGTGAAGCACTACGGGGAGACGAAGGCGCTGGACGGGGTCGACCTGGACGTGCGCGAGGGGACCGTGATGGGGGTGCTCGGGCCGAACGGCGCCGGGAAGACCACGCTGGTCCGGATTCTGTCGACGCTGCTCGCTCCGGACGCCGGGCAGGCGACCGTCGCCGGGTACGACGTGGTGCGCCAGCCCCGGCAGCTGCGCCGGGTGATCGGGCTGACCGGGCAGTACGCCTCGGTGGACGAGAAGCTGCCCGGCTGGGAGAACCTCTACATGATCGGCCGGCTGCTGGACCTGTCCCGCAGGGACGCCCGCACCCGCGCCGACGAGCTGCTGGAGCGCTTCTCGCTGACGGAGGCCGCCCGGCGCCCGGCGTCGACGTACTCCGGCGGTATGCGGCGGCGGCTGGACCTGGCTGCGTCGATGATCGGCCGCCCGTCCGTGCTCTACCTGGACGAGCCCACCACCGGCCTGGACCCGCGCACCCGTAACGAGGTGTGGGACGAGGTCAAGGCGATGGTCGGCGACGGCGTGACCGTGCTGCTCACCACCCAGTACATGGAGGAGGCCGAGCAGCTCGCCTCGGAGCTGACGGTCGTCGACCGGGGCCGGGTCATCGCCGGCGGCGCGATCGACGAGCTGAAGTCCAGGGTCGGCGGGCGCCGGCTGAGGATCAGACCGGCCGACCCGCTGCGGGCGCGCCGGCTCGCCTCGGCGCTGGACGAGCTGGGCATCACCGGCCTCGCCACCACCGAGGTCGACACGCACAGCGGCTCGGTGCTGGTGCCCGTGCTCAGCGACGAGCAGCTGACCGCCGCGATCGGCGCCGCCGTCGCGCTCGGCATCACCCTCGCCTCCGTCACCACCGAACTTCCCAGCCTGGACGAGGTCTTCCTGAGCCTCACCGGCCAGCGGGCGAGCGTCCCGCAGTCCACCGAGTCCCCCGACGCCCTCGAGGAGGTCGCCGTATGAGCGCCGCCACCGCCGCCGTCCCGGCCGCCGTCCCCGTCGACTCCCGCATCACGCTGCGCGCGCATCTGCGGCACACCGGCGCGCTGGTCCGGCGCAACCTGCTGTGGATCCGGCAGGACCCGGAGTCGATGTTCGACGCCCTGCTGATGCCGATCGTGTTCACCCTGCTGTTCGTGTACGTCTTCGGCGGCTCGATCGGCCAGGCGCTGGGCGGCGGCCAGGACCAGTACGTGCAGTACGTCATCCCCGGCATGGTCGCGATGATGAGCATGACCCTGTCCCAGGGCGTCGGCACCGGCTTCAGCCAGGACTTCAACAGCGGTGTCATGGACCGCTTCCGGTCCCTGCCGATCGGGCGCGGCTCGGTGCTGTTCGCGAAGATCACGGTGGAGCTGGCGCGGATGCTGTTCGCGACGGCGATCCTGATGGGCGTCTCCGTGCTGGTCGGCTTCGAGATCACCAGCTGGCCGGGCGTGTTCGCGGCGGTGGGACTGGCCTCGCTGTTCGCCTCCTCGATCATGTGGGTGTTCCTCACCCTGGGCGTCGTGCTGAAGAACGCGCAGTCGGTGCAGGCGATGGGCTTCCTGGTGCTGTTCCCGCTGCAGTTCGGCTCGTCGATCTTCGCGCCGACCCAGTCGATGCCCGGCTGGCTCCAGGCCTTCACCGACTACAACCCGCTGTCCACGCTCGCCGACGCGGCCCGCGGCCTGATGATCGGCGGACCGGTCGCCCACGACCTGTGGATCACGGTGGGCTGGTCGGTGGCGATCACCGCGGTGATGGCGCCGGTCGCCATCCACAAGTTCCGCACCAAGACCTGAGCGCGTGCGCTCACAGCAGGGCGGCGGCCTCCACGGGTGAGAGGCCGCCGCCCTCGGCGTACGCCGTGTCGTGGGCGCCGGGGTCGAGTACGGCCCGGATCGCGGCCTCGGCGCGCCCGCGGACCGTGCGCTCCAGCAGGGAGGGCACATGGGCAGTCGGCAGCGCGGCGTCGGCCGCGCCCAGACAGCGGGCGGCGTCGGCGGCCCGGCGGCCCTCCAGGTGCTCGGCCAGGGCGAGCGCGGCGACCCACAGATACGCGGAGCGCATGCTCGGCTGCATGGCCCGGGACAGCGGGTCCTCGGCCATCCGCAGGGCCTCGCGGAGCTTGTCCAGGCCCTGCTCGTACCGCTTCTCGCACACGTCCAGCCAGGCCTCGGCGCCCAGGATGAACGCGTCGAAGACGATGAAGTGCGCCAGCTGGAACTCCCCGCGCAGCAGCCGCAGTTGCTCGCCCGCCTCGGCGGTACGGCCGGTCACGCCGAGCCAGCCGGCCAGGAACAGCCGGGCGGCCGGCATGCCCTCGCTGAGCGTGCCCTCGTGCTCGGCGATCACCTCGCGCAGGATGCGCTCGCCGCGTTCGGCCTCCCCCGCCTCCAGCAGGGCGGCCCCGAGCCGGGAGGCGAGCACGGCGGTGTGGGAGCGGGCGCCGAGCTGCTCGGCGTAGTCGCGGGCCTCCTGGTAGTCGGCGGCGGCGAGGGTGAACCTGCCGTGCCGTTCGCGGGCCTCGCCGCGCGCGGAGAGGGCCTCGGCGTAGCCCCAGTTGTCGCCGATCCGGCGGAAGATCGCCAGGGCCTCCTCGGCGTCGCGCTCGGCGTCCGTGGCCCACGCGCTGTGGTTGGCGCGGAAGTTGGCCCGCATCTGGAGGCTCACGGCCAGTTCCCAGTCGAAGCCGGGCGTGTCGCGGCAGGTGCGTACACAGGCCTCGATGATCTCGTACACGCGGTCGATGTCGCCGGTCAGCATCACCGCGTAGAACCAGAGCATGCCGGGGACGCGGCAGGTCTGCGGCTGGCCGGGTTCGTAGGTGGCGGCGATGAGCCGCATCTTGGCCTGGGCCTCGGGGGTCTGCCAGGCGTCCAGCTCGGTCTCCATGCAGGCCAGGTGGGCCAGGTGCACTCCGCGCCGGGCCTCGGTGAGGGCCTCGCCGGTCAGCGGCGGCGGCGCGGAGGTCAGGCGTTCCCACACGGGGGCGGCGCGCCGGAGGGGCTCGGCGAAGGGGTCGGGGCCGAGGGTCATCACCTCGGCGCACCAGTTGCGGCTCTCGTGGCGCAGGTCGCGCATCTGCCAGTACATGACCAGCGACAGCACCAGGCTGAGCGCCTCCTGCTCGTCGCGTTCGGCGACGGCGTGCCGCAGGGCGGTGCGCAGGTTCTCGTACTCCAGCTCCAGCAGGTCGATGGCGGCGCGCTGGCCGGGGCCGCGCAGCAACGGGTCGGTGGTGCGGGCGAGTTCGCGGTAGTGGATGAGGTGGGCGCGCTCGGCGGCGGCGCGTTGCCCGGCCTCGTCCAGCCGTTCGCGGGCGTACTCGGCGACGGTCTCCAGCAACCGGTAGCGCATCCCGCCGGTGCCCGAAGGGGCCGCCACCACGAGGGACTTGTCGACGAGCTGGCCGAGCACGTCGAGGGCGGCGGGCCCGCACACGGCCTCGGCGGCGGTGAGGTCGCAGCCGCCCGCGAACACCGACAGCCGTCCGAGGACCTCGCGTTCGTCGGCGTCCAGCAGGTCCCAGGACCAGTCGACGACGGCCCGCAGGGTCTGCTGGCGGGGCAGGACGGTGCGGCTGCCGGTGGTCAGCAGCCGGAAGCGGTCGTCGAGGCGGTCGGCGATCTGGCGCAGGGTGAGCATCCGCAGCCGGGCGGCGGCCAGTTCGATGGCGAGCGGCAGGCCGTCCAGGCGGCGGCAGATCTCCGCGGCGGCCTCGGGGTCCTCGTCGGGGCGGAAGCCGGGCCGGGCGGCCGCGCCGCGGTCGGCGAGCAGCCGCAGCGCGTACGGCTCGGGCAGCGGCTCGACCGGGCGCACCAGCTCCCCGGGCACGCCGAGCGGCTCGCGGCTGGTGGCCAGCACGGTCAGGCCGGGGCAGCGGGCCAGCAGCTCGGCCACCAGCCGGGCGGCGGCGTCGATCACGTGCTCGCAGTTGTCGAGGACGATCAGCATGCGGCGGCGGCCGCAGTGCTCGGCGAGCCTGCTGACGGCGTCGTCGTGGTGGTGGTCGGCGACGGCCGCCCGCATGCTCTCGGCGCCGGCGCCGTACAGGACGGTCTCGCGGGCGCCGATCGCGGTGAGGACGGCCTCGGGCACGGCGGCCGGGTCGTCGACCGGGGCCAGCTCCGCCAGCCACACCCCGTGCGGGGCGAGTTCGGTGACGCCCTCGGCGGCCTCCTGCGAGAGCCGGGTCTTGCCGGCCCCGCCGGGCCCGAGGAGGGTGACGAGCCGGGCGGCGGCGAGGTCCTCGCGCAGGGCGGCGATGTCGTCCTCGCGGCCGACGAAGGAGGTCAGCCGGGCGCGCAGGTTGCCGCGCGGCGGCCGGGCCGTCGGCGCGGGTTCCGCGGCGGCCAGCAACTCGGCGTGCAGGGCGCGCAGTTCCGCCCCGGGGTCGGAGCCGAGGGAGTCGGCGAGGAGCCTGCGCACGGTGTCGTAGGCGGCCAGGGCCTCGGCGGTGCGGCCGGTGTCGCGCAGGGCGGCCAGGCGCAGCGCCTGGAGCGGCTCGTCGAGGGGGTGGGTGTCGCACAGGGCGGTCAGCTCGGGCAGCGCCCGGCCGGCGTGGCCGAGGCGGAGGGCGGCGGTGAGCCGGGCGCGCCGGGCGTCGAGGTGCAGTTGCTCGCAGCGGGCCGCCTCGGCGGTGCGGTCGGGCAGGTCGGCGAGGGCCGGGTCGCGCCACAGGGCGAGGGCGTCGTCGAGGACGGCGGCGGCCTTGGCGGGGTCGCTGTCGGCCAGGGCGCGCAGGCCCTCGCCGGTGAGCCGCTCGAAGCGGTGCAGGTCGATGTCGTCGGGGGCGGCGGCGAGCCGGTAGCCGCCGTCGGCCGAGACGACCGCGTCGGCGCCCAGGGCCCGGCGCAGCCGGCCCACCAGCGCCTGGAGCGCGCCGGTGGCGTCCGCGGGCGGGTCGCCCTCCCACACCTCCTCCACCAGCAGTCCGGCCGGTACGACGCGGTCGGGGCGCAGGGCGAACACGGTCAGCAGGGCGCGCAGCCGCGCCCCGCCGACCGGGACGGGGGTGCCGTCGTGGCGGAGCGCCTGGGTGGTGCCGAGGATGCGGTAGCGCACGGGGTCCATTCTCTCCGGTGGGGCGGGGGGCTCGGCACGGGTTTTTCCGGCGGGTGCCGCCGGAGGGGGTCCCCCTTCCCAGGAACCCTCCCCGGTTCCCGTTACGTTGTCCCGTCATGACAGGTACGGTCGGCCAGTCGACCGAGTACGGAGGTGTCCCGCGCCATGACCACCGCCACGAACCGGCACAGCGACCGGAGGATCAGTCCCGTCTTCGTCGGGATCGCGGCCGTGACGGCGGTGACCGGCTGGGCCACCTGGACAGGGTTCGCGGAGCAGCCGGGGCTGGCCGTGTTCCTGTTCGTGACGGCGGCGTGGATCGTGTCGCTGTGCCTGCACGAGTACGCGCACGCGCGCACCGCGCTGCACAGCGGGGACATCTCGGTGGGCGCCAAGGGCTATCTGACCCTGAACCCGCTGAAGTACACCCACGCGCTGCTGAGCGTCGTCCTGCCCGTGCTGTTCGTGATCATGGGCGGGATCGGTCTGCCCGGCGGCGCGGTGTTCATCGAGCGCGGCCGGATCAGGGGCCGCTGGCGGCACAGCCTGATCTCGGCGGCGGGTCCCCTGACGAACGTGCTGTTCGCGCTGGTGTGCACGGCCCCGTTCTGGCTGGACGCGCTGGACGGCGTGCCCCGGGACTTCCGGTTCGCGCTGGCGTTCCTGGCGCTGCTCCAGGTGACCGCGGCGATCCTGAACTTCCTGCCGGTGCCGGGCCTGGACGGCTACGGCGTGGTCGAGCCCTGGCTGTCGTACAACGTGCGGCGCCAGGTGGAGCCGCTGGCGCCGTTCGGGCTGCTGATCGTGTTCGCGCTGCTGTGGATCCCCTCGGTGAACAGCGTGTTCTTCGACATGGTCGACGCGGTCCTGCGAGGGCTCGGCATCAGCGACTTCGACACGTACTGCGGCTACGACCTGTACCGCTTCTGGCGCGGTACGGCCGATGTCTGCTCGGTCAGCCCGTGACCGACCGGCCGGCCCGCTCGCGCTTGAAGTAGTACCAGGTCATGTTGGAGGACAGACCGGCGAGCAGCACCCAGACGACCCCGAGCCAGCTGCCCTGCGCGAAGGAGACGACGGCGGCGGCCACGGCGAGGAGGCAGACGGCCAGGGCGTAGAGGGCGAGACGCCGGGCCCGGCGGGGCGGGGGCACGGGAGGCATGGGGATCGGCTCCTGTCGGGGGACACTGCTGATGTCCATCAGTGTCCCCCATCGGCTCATACGTCCGTGACGCGGAGTCCCGCGTGGGCCTTGTAGCGGCGGTTGACGGAGATCAGGTTGGCGACCAGGGACTCGACCTGGTGGGCGTTGCGAAGCCGGCCGGAGAAGACGCCCCGCATGCCGGGGATACGGCCGGCCAGGGCCTGCACGATCTCGACGTCGGCGCGCTCCTCGCCGAGCACCATCACGTCGGTGTCGATGCGCTCGATCTCCGGGTCCTGGAGCAGGACGGCCGACAGATGGTGGAAGGCGGCGGTGACCCGGGAGTCCGGCAGCAGGGCGGCGGCCTGCTCGGCGGCGCTGCCCTCCTCGGGCTTGAGGGCGTAGGCGCCCTTCTTGTCGAAGCCGAGCGGGTTGACGCAGTCGACGACGAGCTTCCCGGCGAGTTCCTCGCGCAGGGAGGTCAGGGTGGCGCCGTGGCCGTCCCAGGGCACGGCGACGATGACGACGTCGCTGCGGCGGGCGGTCTCGGCGTTGTCGGCGCCCTCGATGCCGAGGCCGAGTTCGTCCGCGGCCGCCTCGGCGCGCTCGGCGGCGCGGGAGCCGATGATCACCTTCTGGCCGGCCTGCGCGAGGCGGTAGGCGAGGCCCTTGCCCTGCGGTCCGGTCCCGCCGAGCACGCCGACGACCAGCCCGGAGACGTCGGGAAGGTCCCAGGGGTCCTTGGCGGGGGCCTTCTGTGCAGCACTGTCGGTAGAGGTCATGGGGCGACTCTACGTGCGGGGTTGTGGTGGGCGGGGGGCGTGGGTTGGCTCCGGGGCGTGGGTGCGGGTTGTGGGTGCGGGTTGTGGGGGTGTTCGCGCGGTTCCCCGCGCTCCCTTGGGGGGTGGGTGTCCGCCGGGGGGGGAGGGTGCGGGCTGTGGGGGTGTTCGCGCAGTTCCCCGCGCCCCCTTGGGGGGTGGGTGTCCGCCGGGGGGAGGGTGCGGGCTGTGGGGGTGTTCGCGCAGTTCCCCGCGCCCCCTTGGGGGGGTGGGTGGTGACTGTGCGGGTTGTGGGGGTTGCTCGCGCGGTTCCCCGCGCCCCTTGAGGGCTCGGCTTTGGAGCGTGAGTGCGGGTGGTGGGGTTTCTTGCGGTTCGTCGTCGTGGTGCGGGGGCGCGCCGGGGGGTGTCCGTCCTCGGTCCGCCGAGCTGGCTTCCCACGGGAGCCGGGGCACGTTCCCGGCGGCCGCTGCGGGCGGACACCCCCCGCCACTCCCCCTCCCCGCCGTACGCGGCTCCCGTACGTCCGCTGTCGAGCGGGGCGAAACTCGGTTGCGGTGGTGGGGTGGGGCGTCGAGCATGGCCCGTCGTGACTGACTCCCCCGAACCCCCCTCCCGCTCGCGCGGGCTGCTTCCCGATCTGGCTCCGTGGCGGGCTTCGCGCGACTTCCGGCTGCTGTGGGTGGCGGGGGCGGTCTCCAACTTCGGGAGCTTTCTGACGTTCGTCGCGCTGCCCGTGCAGATCAAGGAGCTGACGGGGTCCGCGGCGGCGGTCGGGGCGATCGGGGCCGTGGAGCTGATCCCGCTGATCGTGTTCGGGCTCTACGGCGGGGCGCTGGCCGACGCGCTCGACAAGCGGGGGCTGATCCTGTGGTCGGAGGTGGGGCAGGGGCTGCTGAGCGTGATCCTGCTGGTGAACGCGCTGCTGCCGGAGCCCGCGGTGTGGCCGCTGTTCCTGGTGGCCGCGCTGTCCTCCGCGCTGGTCTCCGTGCAACGGCCCGCGCTGGACTCGCTGTGGCCGCGGATCGTGGCGCACGAGCATCTGCCCGCCGCCGCCTCGCTGAACTCGCTGCGCTGGACCGTCGGCGGGGTCGCGGGCCCGGCGCTGGCGGGCGTGGTCGTGGCGTACGCGGGACTGGGCTGGGCGTACGCGGCTGACCTGGTCACCTTCGCCGTGTCGGTCGCGCTGATCGTGCCCCTCGCCTCCTCGCCCGCCGCCCACGAGGCGGCCAGGCCCTCCCTGAAGGCCATCGCCGAGGGCGCCCGGTACGCCTGGAGCCGCAAGGAGCTGCTCGGCACCTACGCCGTGGACCTCGCGGCGATGTTCCTGGCGATGCCGCTGGCCGTGCTGCCGTTCCTGGCGGACGACCTGGGCGCCGAGTGGGCGTTGGGACTGATGTACGCGGCGGTGCCGTTCGGTTCGCTGCTGGTGAGCGTGACCAGCGGCTGGACCGCGCGCATCCACCGGCACGGGCGGATGGTGGTGCTCGCGGCCGCGCTGTGGGGTCTCGCGATCGCGGCGGCGGGCGTCTGCGGGAACGTGTGGCTGGTGCTGCTGTTCCTGACCGTCGCCGGGGGCTGTGACATGGTCAGCGGGATCTTCCGCGGGGTGATGTGGAACCAGACGATCCCCGACGAGCTGCGCGGCCGGCTCGCCGGGATCGAGCTGCTGTCGTACTCGGTCGGGCCGACGCTCGGCCAGGTCAGGTCGGGCGGGTTCGCCGCGTGGTGGGGCGTGCGGGCGTCGGTCTGGTCCGGCGGGCTGCTGTGCGCGGGCGGGGTGGGTCTGCTGGCGCTGTGCCTGCCGAAGCTGATGACGTACGACGCCCGCACGGACGAGCACGCGGCCCGGGTGCGTGAGCAGCGGGAGGCGGCCGCCGCGTCCGTGAAGGCGGAGGTACGGGCGCGGGCCTGACGGGCGGGCGGGTCCGCGAAGGCGTGGCGCGCGACGCGGCCCCGGGCCCGGCCGTCAGTGCTCGTCCGTGCCCTGTCCCCCCGTCGGCGCGTCGTGCCAGCGCGGGTCGTTCTCCCACTCCAGGTTGCGCTCACGGGCGGTCGCCATCGCTTGCTCGGCCTCCGCGCGGCTGGTGTACGGGCCGAAGCGGTCCTTGGCGGGGCACTCGGGCCCCTCCTCGACCTTCTTGTGCTCCAGGCAGTAGTACCACTCGCCCGGTTTGCCGACGGTGCGCTTCTTGAACACGGCCATGACCGGCTCCTTTCGCCACGGACATGGTCCCCCATGACCGCTGTCTTAGACTCGCTGGCATGTCTGGCCAGTCGCTGCTCGTACCAGGGGAGCTCTCTCCCACCCGTTCCGTACCCGGAAACATCCGCCGTCCCGAGTACGTCGGCAAGCCGGCGCCCACGCCGTACACCGGTCCGGAGGTGCAGACGCCCGAGACGATCGAGGCGATGCGCCGCGCGGGCCGGATCGCCGCGCGGGCGATGGCGGAGGCGGCGAAGATCATCGCGCCGGGCGTCACCACGGACGAGCTGGACAAGGTGGCGCACGACTATCTGTGCGACCACGGCGCCTACCCGTCCACGCTCGGCTACCGCGGCTTCCCCAAGTCGCTGTGCACCAGCGTCAACGAGGTCATCTGCCACGGCATCCCGGACTCGACCGTCCTGCGCGACGGCGACATCGTCAACCTGGACGTCACGGCGTACGTCGGCGGGGTGCACGGCGACAACAACGCGACCTACCTGGTGGGTGACGTCGACGAGGAGAGCCGACTGCTGGTGGAGCGCACCCGCGAGTCGCTCACCCGCGCGATCAAGGCGGTCAAGCCGGGGCGCCAGATCAACGTCATCGGCCGGGTCATCGAGTCGTACGCCAAGCGCTTCGGCTACGGCGTGGTCCGCGACTTCACCGGGCACGGGATCAACTCGTCGTTCCACTCGGGCCTGATCGTCCCGCACTACGACAGCCCGCACGCGACGACCGTGATCCAGCCGGGGATGACGTTCACGATCGAGCCGATGCTGACGCTGGGCACCCACGAGTACGACATGTGGGACGACGGCTGGACGGTCGTGACCAAGGACCGCAGGCGCACCGCGCAGTTCGAGCACACGCTGGTGGTCACCGGGTCGGGGGCGGAGATCCTCACCCTGCCGTGACCTGCCCGTACACCCGTCCTCATCTGTTTCCCCTGGTGAGGGCGGGTTTCCTCTTGTAGCGTCTTACCGACAGGACGTCGGCAAACCTCTTGACTCAGGACCCTGACCTAGAAGGATGGACGCATGGACTCCTTCTCGACCGTGATCAGGACCGCATCCCACGAGCAGCACACGGAGGCGGAGACCTCGACGTTCATGAGCGATCTGCTCGGCGGCCGGCTCGGCGTGGACGCCTACGCGCGCTACACCGAGCAGCTGTGGTTCGTGTACGAGGCGCTGGAGGCCGGGGCGGGGCGGCTGGCCGCCGATCCGGTCGCGGGGCCCTTCGTCCGGCCCGAGCTGTTCCGGCTGGGGGCGCTGGAGCGGGATCTCGAGCATCTGCGGGGGCCGGGGTGGCGGTCGACGCTGAGTGCGTTGCCGGCGACGCGGGTGTACGCGGACCGGGTGCGGGAGTGCGCCGAGGAGTGGCCCGGGGGGTATGTCGCCCATCACTACACGCGGTATCTCGGCGATCTGTCGGGTGGGCAGATCATCCGGGACCGGGCGGAGCGGACGTGGGGGTTCGCGCGCAAGGGGGACGGGGTGCGGTTCTACGTCTTTGAGGGGATCTCGAATCCCGCGGAGTTCAAGCGGGGGTATCGGGAGCGGCTGGACGCTCTCGCGGCGGACGAACTGGAGCGGCAGCGGGTCGTGGCCGAGTGCCGGGACGCTTTCGCTTTGAATACGGCGGTGTTCAGGGCGCTGGGGGCCGAGTATCCCCTCACTGCGTGAGCGCTGCCGCTGGGCTTGGCGTTTCGTGGTGTGTGCGGCACCGTCGGGGCTTGTCGCGCAGTTCCCCGCGCCCCTGAACAGACTGCGCAGTTCCTCGCGCCCCTTAAAAGATTGCGCAGTTCCCCGCGCCCCTAAAAGACTGCGTCGCCTGGTGGTTAGCGTTCCAGTAGGACTCGGCCGCCTATTTCTATCCAGTTGTGGGGTTGGGGGGCGGTGAGGATCTGGGAGCCGGTGCCCTGGGTGATGTTGAGGGCTCGGCCCAGTTGGGCGGTGAGGAGCATGGCGGCGGCGCCGGTGGCCTCGTCCTCGTCGATGCCGTCGTCGCGGCCGGGGAAGCCCCGCGCGCGGACGCGGCCTGCGGCCTCGTCCTCCCAGGCCCAGGCGTAGATCCACTCGCCCTTGGGCGGTATCGGGAGGGCGTCGACCTCGGCGGCCGAGCCGTACTGGCGCAGGGTGCGTGGCGGGGCCCAGTCCGCGCGGGCCTCGATCCAGCTGAACTCGCCGTCCTGGCGGGCGCCCACCTGCCCGGCGGGGGTGATCAGTTCGGGCACGTCCAGCAGCCAGGCGGCACCGACGCACGGGTGGCCGGCGAACGGCAGCCGCAGGGTGGGGGTGTAGATGTCGACGACACCGCGCTCGGGGTCGTCGACGAACACCGTCTCGCTGAAGCCGAGTTTGGCGGCGAACATCTGGCGCTCCTCGCGCTCGGGCATGGTCGAGCCTTCGCGGACGACGCCCAGTTCGTTGCCGTATCCGCCGTTCGGCGCACAGAAGACGCGCAGCACGTCGTAGTCAGTCACCGGGGAATTGAACCACCGGTCGGCGCCGTTCGTGCGGGAGAGGTGACCTGGTGGCCGCCCCTCCCGCACGGACCCCCGTTCCCACGGGGCGGGTGCCATGCCTGCGGGCGGCGGCGGCACATCGCGAGGACACCACGCCCGCCCCGGCGGCGACGGGAGCGCTGGCGCCGTGGCGGCAGGCCGCCGCCGGTGACCATGCCGGTCGTGCCGCCGCTTCCTCCCGTGCCGCTCCGCCGCCGCCTCCGGCGGTCTGGGAGGTGCTGCCCGACGGGAGTTCGGCGCCGAAGCCGGTGCGGGCGCCCGGGCGGTGAGTCGTGCGGGCGCCTCGGGGCCCGGGACTTTGACGCTCTCTTGACCCTTCCATGACACCCGTTTTGAGCCACCGTGATCGGCCCGTGCCCATTCCGCTTCCGTGAGAGCTGAATCACCACACGCACGGGTATCACACAGGTAAGCCTCAGATAAGTTAGGTGAGCCTACCCGCACCGTATGGCGTGGGTCACGTCGCTTTTCCGCCGCTTGTCTGGAGTCCGTATGCGTGCCGCCCGCCTCACCGTCGTGACCGCCGCCGCCACCGCGGCAGCCCTGACCGCCGTTACGGGATGCACCGAGAAGAGCAAGGCCGGCGAGGGCTCGGACCATGTCATCAACGTGACCGCCACCGACGACAAGTGCGAGGTGTCGAAGAAGGAGGTGCCCGCCGGGCACCTCGAACTCGCCATCGAGAACAAGGGCTCGAAGGTCACCGAGGTCTACGTCCTCTTCCCGGACGACCGCGTGGTGACCGAGCGCGAGAACATAGGCCCCGGCACCAAGCAGCGGGTCACCGCCGAGGTGAAGGCCGGCGACTACCAGATCGCGTGCAAGCCCGGCATGAAGGGCGACGGCATCCGCCAGGCCATCAAGGCCACCGGCAAGAACACCGCCGCGAAGCGTGACCCGCGCCTGGACAAGGCCGTCGCCGAGTACCGCGCCTACGTGCAGGCCCAGGCCGACGAGACGCTGCCGCTCGCCGAGAAGTTCGCCCAGGCCGTCAAGTCCGGTGACCTGAAGGCCGCGCAGGCCGCCTACGCCGGCTCCCGCATCGGCTGGGAGCGCACCGAGCCGGTCGCCGAGTCCTTCGGCGACATCGACCCCAAGGTCGACGTGCGCGAGGACGGCCTGGAGGACGGCCAGGACCCGGCCACCGACTGGACCGGCTGGCACCGCCTGGAGAAGGCCCTGTGGCAGGACAAGAAGATCGGCGACCGTGAGAAGGAGCTCGCCGACCTGCTGATCAAGGACCTGAAGGACTGGCAGAACCGGGTCGGCAAGGCCGAGATCACCCCGACCTCCATGGCCAACGGCGCCAAGGAACTGCTCGACGAGGTCGCCACCGGCAAGGTCACCGGCGAGGAGGAGCGCTACTCGCACACCGACCTGGTCGACTTCAAGGCCAACGTCGAGGGCGCCGAGAAGTCCTACGCGCTGCTGAAGCCGGTCGCCCAGGAGAACGACGCCGAGCTCACCGCCGAACTGGACAGGCAGTTCGCCGCGTTGGACACACTGCTCGACAAGTACCGCGCGAACAAGAACTCGTACGAGTTCACCTCGTACGACAAGGTCGGCGAGGCCGACCGCAAGGAGCTGTCGGACGCGGTGAACGCGCTCGCCGAGCCGCTCTCCCGGCTCGCCGCCGCCGTCGTCGCCAAGTGAGCGAGGGGCAAACGGACATGACCGGCAAGGACAGCCCGGCGACCACCGCCGGCACGGACGGCACCCCGGCGACCTCCGCCGGCGCGGACGGCACCCCCGCGGCCGACGGGACCCGGGCCACGCCCTCCCGTCGCGCGCTGCTCGGCTGGGGCGGTGCGGGCCTCGCGCTCGGCGCCGCCGCGGCGGGCGGCGCGGTCGCCCTGACCCGCGACGGCGACGCGGGCGACGACGCGCTGCCGGCCGCCGAGGCGGGCGCCGCGATCGCCTTCCACGGCGCCCACCAGGCCGGTATCTCCACCCCGGTCCAGGACCGGCTGCACTTCGCGTCCTTCGACGTCACCACCGGGGACCGCGCGGAGTTCGTCCGGCTGCTCAAGGACTGGACCGAGGCCGCCCGCCGGATGACCGCCGGACAGGCGGTCGGCGAGGGCGGCTTCGGCGGGCTGCCCGAGGCACCGCCGGACGACACCGGCGAGGCCCTCGGCCTCAAGCCCTCCCGGCTCACCCTGACCATCGGCTTCGGCCCGTCGCTGTTCGAGAGGTTCGGCCTGGCGGCCCGGCGCCCCGAGGCCCTGGTCGACCTGCCGAAGTTCGCGGGCGACAACCTCGACCGCAACCGCAGCGGCGGCGACCTGTGCATCCAGGCCTGCGCGGACGACCCCCAGGTCGCCGTGCACGCGGTGCGCAACCTGGCCCGCATCGGCTTCGGCAAGGTCGTCGTCAGATGGTCCCAGCTCGGCTTCGGCAAGACCTCCTCGACCACGCCCGAGGCACAGACCCCGCGCAACCTGATGGGCTTCAAGGACGGCACCCGCAACATCGCGGGCACCGAGACCGACCGCCTGGAGAAGCTCGTCTGGGTCGGTCCCGAGGACGGCAGCGACTGGATGACCGACGGCTCCTACCTCGTCGCCCGGCGCATCCGGATGCACATCGAGACCTGGGACCGCACCTCCCTCCAGGAGCAGGAGGACATCTTCGGCCGCGACAAGGGCGAGGGCGCGCCGGTCGGCAAGGCCAAGGAGCGCGACGAGCCGTTCCTGAAGGCGATGAAGCCCGACGCGCACGTACGGCTCGCCCACCCCGACGCCAACGGCGGGGCGACACTGCTGCGCCGCGGCTACTCCTTCACCGACGGCACCGACGGTCTCGGCCGCCTGGACGCGGGCCTGTTCTTCCTCGCCTACCAGCGCGACGTGCGCAAGGGCTTCATCCCCGTCCAGCGCAACCTCGCCACGGACGCCCTCAACGAGTACATCCAGCACGTGGGTTCGGCGGTCTTCGCCGTCCCGCCCGGCGTCCGCGACAAGGACGACTGGTGGGGCCGCACGCTGTTCGCGAAGGAGGCCTGAGCGGTGTTCTCCAACTACCTGATCGGACTGCGGGAGGGCCTGGAGGCCAGCCTCGTCGTCTGCATCCTGATCGCCTATCTGGTCAAGACCGGCCGCCGCGACGCGCTCAGGCCGATCTGGACCGGCATCGGCGTCGCGGTCGCCGTGGCCCTCGGCTTCGGCTGCGCCCTCGAATTCGGCTCCCAGGAGCTGACGTTCGAGGCACAGGAGCTGCTCGGCGGCTCACTGTCGATCGTCGCCGTCGGCCTGGTCACCTGGATGGTCTTCTGGATGCGGCGCACCGCCCGGCATCTGAAGACAGAGCTGCACGGCAAGCTGGACTCCGCGCTCCAGATGGGCACGGCCGCCCTGGTCGCCACCGCCTTCCTCGCCGTCGGCCGGGAGGGCCTGGAGACCGCCCTGTTCGTGTGGACGTCCGTGCGCGCGGCCGGTGACGGCTCCCCGCGCCCGCTGATCGGCGCCGGACTGGGCCTGGCCACCGCGGTGTTGCTGGGCTGGCTGTTCTACCGGGGCGCCCTGCGGATCAACCTGGCGAAGTTCTTCACCTGGACCGGCGGCCTGCTCGTCGTGGTCGCGGCGGGCGTACTGGCGTACGGCGTCCACGACCTCCAGGAGGCCGACCTCGTACCGGGTCTGACCAGCAAGGCCTTCGACGTCAGCGGCACGATCCCGCCGGACAGCTGGTACGGCACGCTGCTCAAGGGCGTGTTCAACTTCCAGCCCGAACCGACCGTCCTCCAGGTCACGGTGTGGCTGCTGTACCTGATCCCGACGCTCGCGCTGTTCCTCGCCCCGGTAGGGTTCGCCTCCGGGAAGGGGAAGGTGAAGGAGCCCGATGACCAGGGATCGCAGCCGTCTGAGACTTCGCAGGCGTGACCGTAACGGCCTGACAGCGGCGGCCGTTGTGGCCGTCCTGTCGTTCACCGCGAACGGATGCGTGGTGGTGCACGGGGAGCGCGAGGTGCTCCCCGCCGCCACCGCGTCCGAGGCCGCGGAGGCCTTGCGCGAGTTCACGACCGCGTACAACGCCGCCGACAAGGCCTACGACAGTTCCCTGGACGCCGGGCATGTCACCGGCGCGCTCGCCGACATAGACGCGGCCCGGCTGAAGGCGGGCCGCGTCAACCACCCCGACGGGAACCCGGCGCACACCCCGCTGGAGCTGACGGACGCGAAGTTCACGGTGGTGGAGAAGCCGGGCTGGCCGCGCTGGTTCCTCGCCGACGCCCGGGGCAACAAGGGCGGCGACGCCCGCTGGCTGCTGGTGTTCACCCGCGACCGCCAGGAGGCGCCCTGGGAGGTCGCGTACCTGACGCTCGTAGCGCCCGGCGACGTACCGGAGTTCAAGAAGGACAAGGACGGTCATGTCGAGGCCGTCCCGGCCGACTCCCCCGAACTGGCCGTCGCACCCGAGGACTTGAGCCAGGGCTATGTGACGTATCTGAAGGAGGGCGGCAACGCCTTCGCCGACGGCACGCACACCTCCGCCTGGCGCGACCTGCGCGAGCAGAACGCCAAGCGGCCCGGTCTCGTACGCCAGTACATCGACGAGCCGCTCTCCCGGGGCGACTACGCCCCACTGGCCCTGCGGACCGCCGACGGCGGCGCGCTGGTCTTCTTCGGCACCCACCACTACGAGAAGCAGACAGCCGCGGCCGGCGCGACCGTACCCGCTCCCAACGACGACGTGCTCGCCCTCACCACCGGCGAGATCAAACAGTCCCTGACCATGGAGTTCGTCTCCAACCAGGCAGTCCTCAACCCCAGACAGGGCACAGCCGCCCCCCAACTGAGAATGCTGGGCAGAATCCAGGGCCTGACAGCAGCCAAGGGCGACTGACCCACCTTTTCCAGGGGCGCGGGGAACTGCGCAACCTTTCAGGGGGCGCGGGGAACTGCGCAACCCTTTTGGGGGCGCGGGGAACGGCGCAATCTTTTCGGGGGCGCGGGGAACGGCGCAATCCTTGAGGGGCGCGGGGAACGGCGCAAATCTTCAGGGGCGCGGGGAACGGCGCGAATCTTCAGGGGCGCGAGGAACTGCGCATCTTCAAGGGGCGCGGGGAACTGCGCGACCAACCCCACCCGCCCCGCAGGAGAGCCACCCCCGCCAAAACCCCTACCCCCGCGACGGCCAGGTGGCCGACCCCTGCCCACCCACATGCCGCGCACACGCGTCAGTAAGCCGCTCCAACAACATCAACGGCTCCGGCAACGCGAACTCAGGCCCCCGCACCCAGTGCACACCGTCCCCCTCACCCCCGGGCAACCGCGCGGGAGGCACAAGAACGTACGACCCCCGGCAGTGCCACCGCAGCCCGGGATGCTCGTCCATCGTCTCGGGATGGCAGTCCAGCTCGCACGGCCACCACTCGTCCTCGTCCTCGGGCGTACCCCGCGTGAGAGTGAAGAAGTACATGCGCCCGTCGTCGCTCTCGGCGACCGGCCCGACCTCGACCCCGTCGGCGAGCAGCCGCTCCAGCGCCTCACGCCCGGCCTCGCGGGGCACGTCGAGGACGTCGTGGGTCATGCCGGTGGCGGTGATGAAGTTCGCCTCGGGCTGATGCCGGACCCAGCGCTCGACCTGCGCGCGGTCGGTGGTGGACTGCGTCTGCCAAGCGAACGACACCGGGTGCCGCGCGGGCGTGGGACAGCCGACGCGGTCGCAGGAGCAGCCGTAGCCCGGGGCCGGGTGAGCGGCGGGCGCGAGCGGCAGACCGGCCGCGGCGGTGGCGAGCAGCAGGGCCTCGCGGCCGTCGTCGGCGGCGGCCGGTTCCGGGCCGCTTCGGCGCAGCCACTGGGAGATTCGGCCCCGCAGGCCGGTCGGGCCGGCGAACTCCGCGCTCATCTGTCCCCTCGCCTCGCTGTGGTGCGGACAGCATGCCTCATCGTCCCACCATCCTGCGCTCCGGGGGGCAGGAGCCGACAACCGGGAAGGGTGGGACGAGACGTAATCCACACCGGGATCAGCGCCGATGGCGTGCTTTGCCGGGATTTCCATGACTTGTCTCCCGACCTTACGGCACCCGGAATGGCACTGGGTGCCAGGTGCCGCGGGGCGGGGTGACGCGGCCGACAGCGGCCGGAAGGGCCCTAGGGGCGCGGGACGAGGCCGTGGAGGGCGTAGTCGACGAGGGTGTCGGTGTACTCGTGGGAGATCGGCGCGGTGCGCTGGAGCCAGCGCTGGGCGAGCGGGGAGACGAACAGCTCCAGGGCGATGCGCGGGTCCACCTCGGGGCGGACGTGCCCGGCGTCCTGGGCGGCGCGCAGGCGGTCGACGTAGAGCTGGAGCTGGGGTTCGAGGAGCTTGGTGACGAACTCGCGGCCGAGTTGCTCGTTGACCACGCCCTCGGCGGCCAGGGCCCGGCTGGGTGCGTCGAAGCGGGGGTCGAGGAGTTCGTCGACGGTGGCCCGCAGGACGAACTTGAGGTCGGCGGCGAGGTCGCCGGTGTCCGGGAGGGCGTAGGTCTCCGGGGCGGTCCGTCCGGCCTCGTGGGCCGCCTGCGCCGCCTGCTCGCCGAGGTCCAGGAAGGCCTCCAGCAGGACGTCGGCCTTCGAGGACCACCAGCGGTAGATCGTCTGCTTGCCGACCCCGGCGCGGGCGGCGATGCCCTCGACGGTGGTCTTGGGGTAGCCGACCTCGCCGACGAGGGCGAGGGCGGCGTCGTAGATCGCGCGGCGGGACTTCTCGCTGCGGCGGCTGGCGTCGGGGGCGGGCTTGTCGACCATGCCCCGACGATACCAGGAGGCGAGACGGAGCGTCTCGCCTGGACCTCCTCCGTCATCGCCGACGCCGGGACGACGCCCAGGCACCCCCGGGAAGGCGCTGAGCCATCACCCGGGACGACGCTGAGGCACCACCCAGGAAACGCCCGGGACGACGACGCCGAGGCATCCCCCGGGAAGCGGCTCAACCATCGCCCGGGACAACGCTCAGACAGCTCCCGGCAAGCCGTTCAGCCATCACCCGGGACGACGCCCAGGCCCCCCGGAAGCCGCTCAGCCCTCCGCCGGGTAGCGCACCCCGATGCGCTCGCGGATCGCGTCCAGCGTGCGCATCACGGCGAGGCTGCCGTCCAGCGGCACCAGCGGCGACTCGGTCTCCCCGGCCCGCAGCGCGCGCATGACCTCGCGGGCCTCGTGCTTGAGGGTGGTGCGCGGCCCGTGCGCGGGATCGGCGGCGAACTCCTCCGGCTCACGGCCGTCCCGGTGCAGCACGAAGCGGTCCGGGTGGAAGAAGCCGTCCGGGATGTCGATGCGGCCCTGCGAGCCGGTGACCGAGGCCCGGACGGGCGTACCGCCGATGATGGAGCAGTGCAGCGAGGCGATGGCGCCGCTCTCCCAGGAGAGCAGCGCGCCCGTCTGGAGATCGACGCCCTCCTTCGAGAGCACCGCTCGCGCCACGACGTCCGCGGGCTCGCCGAGCAGGAGCTGCGCGAACGACACCGGGTAGACGCCCAGGTCCAGCAGCGCGCCCCCGCCCTGGCGCGGGTCACGCAGCCGGTGGTCCGGCGGGAAGGGGCCGGAGAGCCCGAAGTCCGCCTGGACCGTGCGCACTTCGCCGATGGCGCCGTCCTCGACCATGGCCTTCAGCCGCCGCACCAGCGGGTTGCAGTAGGTCCACATGGCCTCCATGAGGAAGCGTCCGTGCTCCCGGGCGAGCCCGACCAGCTCGTCGGCCTCGCGGGCGTTCAGCGTGAACGCCTTCTCGCACAGCACGTTCCGCCCGGACTCCAGGCACAGCCCAGCGGCCGCCCGGTGCGAGGCGTGCGGGGTGGCGACGTACACGACGTCGATGTCCTCGTCCATGGCCAGCGACGCCCAGTCGCCGTAGGCCCTGGGGATCCCGAAGCGCTCGGCGAACGCCTTCGCCGAGGCCTCGGTGCGCGAGGCCACCGCCACCACCTCCGCGTCCGGCAGATCCACCAGATCCGCCGTGAAGGCCGCCGCGATCCCGCCGGTCGCCAGAATCCCCCACCGCACGCCGTCAGCCATTCCCGCCCCATCCTCGGTCGGCCACAATCAATCAGCACTGTGTTCGAGCTGAGAGCATAGGCCGGTGGAGCACGGCTCGAAGAGGGATGGAGAGCGAGGAGCGCATGGGCGAGGGCGGGGCCTCGACGCCTGATCTGTCACGGGCGGCCGCACCGACGAAGCGGCCGCCCGTGCCTGCGGCACGCCGGACCGGCCTGCTCGTCACCTTCGTCCTCGGCGGTCTGACGGCGACTCCGCCGCTGGCGATGGACATGTACCTGCCCGCGCTGCCGGAGGTCGCCCGCGTTCTGCGCGCGCCCGCCGCCACCGTGCAGCTCACGCTGACCGCCTGTCTGGCCGGCATGGCGCTCGGCCAGCTCGTGGTCGGTCCGATGAGCGACCGCTGGGGCCGCCGCCGCCCGCTGCTCGCCGGACTGGCGGTCTACGTCGTCGCCACCGTGCTGTGCGCCGTGGCGCCCACCGTCGAGGCGCTGGTCGCGTGCCGCCTCGCGCAGGGGCTCGCGGGCGCCGCCGGGATCGTCGTCGCGCGGGCGGTGGTCCGCGATCTGTACGACGGCGTGGCGATGGCCCGGTTCTTCTCCACGCTGATGCTGATCTCGGGCGCGGCCCCGATCGTCGCGCCCCTGATCGGCGGTCAGGTCCTGCGGGTGACGGACTGGCGGGGCGTGTTCGTCGTCCTGGCGGTGATCGGGGTGCTGCTGCTGGGGCTGGTGTGGACCCGGCTGCCGGAGACCCTGGCCCCCGAGGAGCGGCATCGCGGCGGCATCGGGGAGACCCTGCGCTCGATCCGCGGGCTGCTGGCCGACGGGCCGTTCACCCGGTACACGCTCGTCGGGTCCTTCGCCTTCGCCGCGCTCTTCGCGTACATCTCGGCCTCGCCCTTCGTGGTGCAGGAGATCCACGGGGCCTCGGCGCAGACCTTCAGCCTGCTGTTCGGCCTGAACTCGGTGGGACTGGTGGCGGCCGGGCAGTTCAACGGCAAGGTGCTGGTGGGCCGGGTCCGGCTGGAACGGGTGCTGGTGGCGGGACTGGCGGTGGCGGTGCTCGCCGCGGGCGCGCTGCTGGTGATGTCGCTGGGCGTGTTCGGCGCCACGGGGCTGGTGCCGGTCGCCGCCGCGCTGTTCGTGCTGGTGACGTCGATGGGCGTGATCCTGCCCAACGCCCAGTCGCTGGCGCTGCTGCGCACCAGGCACTCGGCCGGGTCGGCGTCCGCGCTGATCGGCACCTCCTCGTTCCTGGTCGGTGCCGTGGCCTCCCCGCTGGTGGGGATCGCGGGTGAGGACACCGCCGTGCCGATGGCCGTGGTGCAGCTGGTGGCGGCCGTGGCGGCGCTGGGCTGCCTGGCGGGCCGGCGGTGGCGCGAGGGCGCGGCCGGGACCGAGGGCTCCGGGTCCGGGGAGGAGAGCTGAGCGCGCCGAGGCTTCGCGAGGGCACGCCGCTGCGGGCGGGCCTCGACCCGGGGGAGATCGACGCCCTGGTCCGCCATGTGCGCGGGCTGACGTCCGGGGAGCGGCCCTGGGCCGCGGGCGCCGTCGTGGTCGCCGGGCGCGGCCCGGTGCTCGCGGTGGCCGAGGCGGCGGGCTGGGCCGTGCGGTACGCCGGCTGGGACCCGGTGGCCGGCGCCGGGGTCGAACTGCCCTCCGGGCGGCGGGTCGCCATGACCGTGGACACGCCGTTCGACCTGGCCTCGCTGACCAAGCTGTTCACCTCGGTGGCCGCGGTGCAGCAGATCGAGCGGGGCACGCTGGGCATGGACGCGCTGGTCGGCGCGTATCTGCCGGAGTTCCACGCGGCCGCCGGGCACGGCGTCACCGTACGGCAGCTGCTGACGCACACCTCGGGGCTGCGGCCGGAGCTGCCGCTGTACGACTGCGCCGACGCCACCGAGCGGCTCGCGATGCTGCGGGCCGAGGCGCCGACGGGTGTGCCGGGCGAGTACGTGTACTCCGACCTGAACATGCTGCTGCTCCAGCACGTCCTGGAACGCGTCACCGGGCGCGGGCTGGACGTGCTGGTCCACGACGGCATCACCCGGCCGCTGGGCATGACGGCCACCCGGTTCGGGCCGTGCCCGGGGGCGGCGGCCACGGAGGACCAGCGGCGGCCGTGGGCGAAGGCGGACCGCGGGATGCTGCGCGGCCAGGTGCACGACGAGAACGCCTGGGCGCTGGGCGGGGTGGCCGGGCACGCGGGGCTGTTCTCCACGGGCCGTGATCTGGCGGTGTTCTGCCGGGCCCTGCTGGCGGGCGGCTCGCACGGGCCCGCCCGCATCCTCGGGCCCGACTTCGTGGAGCTGCTGCTGACGCCGCCGGGGCTGGGGTTCGCGCTGGACCAGCCGTGGTTCATGGGCGAGCTGGCGGGCCGGGGCGCGGCGGGGCACACCGGCTTCACGGGCACGTCCCTGGTCCTGGACCCGGCGACGGACACCTTCCTCGTCCTGCTGGCCAACACCGTGCATCCGTGCCGGCGGCCCCCGGACAGCCGCCCTCGGGCGACGGCGGCGACCCGGCTGGCGCGGGCGGTCGCGAAGGCCTGAGGCGGCGGGGCGGCTGGAGACAGGGCCGAGAGGCCGAAGGGGGCGACGGCGGCCGCGGCGAAGGGGCCCGCCGGAGCTGAGAGAATCGCGGGGTGAACGCCCCCGTAAGCCCCGCCGAAACCCTGCGCGCCGCTCTCGCCGGGCTGCTCGACGGTCTGCCGCCCCGGCAGGCCGCGCAGGCGGTCGAGCGGCTGATCGCCAACTACCGGGGGGCCACCCCCACCGACGCCCCGATCCTGCGGGACCGGGCGGACGTGGCGGCGTACGCCGCGTACCGGATGCCGGCCACCTTCGAGGCGGTGTCGGCGGCGCTGGAGGCGTTCGCGCGGGCCGTGCCCGGCTGGGTGCCGGGCAGCCAGGTGGACGTCGGCGGCGGGACGGGCGCCGCGACCTGGGCGGTGAGCGCGACCTGGGACGGGCCGCGCGAGGTGACCGTGCTGGACTGGGCGGAGCCCGCGCTGGCCCTGGGCCGGGAGATCGCGGCGGCCAACCCGGCGCTGGCCGGCGTACGGTGGCGGCGCTCGCGGATCGGGGCGGCGCCCACCCTGGAGAGCACCGACCTCGTCACCGTCTCCTACGTCCTCAACGAGCTCGCCGAGGCCGACCGCCGGGCCCTCGTGGACAGCGCCGCGGCCGCCGCTCGGGCCGTGGTGATCGTCGAGCCGGGCACCCCGGACGGCTACGCCCGGGTCATCGAGGCCCGGGACCGGCTGATCGCCGCCGGTTTCCGCGTCGCCGCGCCCTGTCCGCACAGCGCGGCCTGCCCGATCGTGCCGGGCGAGGACTGGTGCCACTTCGCGGCGCGGGTCAGCCGCTCCTCGCTGCACCGGCAGGTCAAGGGCGGCTCGCTGCCGTACGAGGACGAGAAGTTCGCCTACGTCGCGGCGACGCGCCCGCCCGCCGACGGCTCCCCCGTCTCCCCCGCGCCCGCCCGGGTCGTACGCCGGCCGCAGATCCGCAAGGGGCAGGTGCTCCTCGACCTGTGCGAGGCCGACGAGCACCTGCGCCGTACGACGGTCACCAAGCGCCACGGCGACCTCTACAAGGCGGCCCGCGACGCGGAGTGGGGCGACGCCTGGCCCCCGGCGGACTGACCCGCCGGCGACGGACATGACGGTCCGCACGCAGACGGGTGCGCTCCGGGCCGACGGGCGCGTGGCGCCCGAACCCCGTGATGGACGTGGCCGACGTGGCGCGCACGGTACGGCACATGGCGGGGCTGCCGCTCGCGGCGAACGTCCGGTTCGCGACGGTGCCGGCCACGGCGATGCCGTACGTCGGCCGCGGCTGAGGACGGCCCGGGGCGCGCGCGGCGGGGCGGGCGGGACCTTCGCCGTACGCCCTGCCGGCCGAGCGCGGTCGCGGTTCGGCGCCCACGGGCCTTGCCCGCCCGGGGAATTGCCCAACCGGATTTTGAAACTCCGCCCTATTGCGGCCGGTAGGAGGCTTATGCTCAACTCTCCTACACAAGAGCTTCACACTTGAGGCTCTGTGATTCCGGCCAACCCGAGGGGGGAGGCGGCAGCCGTTCCACGGCGCCGGGTGGGGGTGGACCCCGTCCGGGACGACGGGGTACGCACCGGCACGTGGAACGGCTGCCGCATGACCAGCTGATCCTCGCGGATCAGGCCTGGCCGGTCTCGAAGCGGGAGATCCTGCCGTCCTCGGACACCTCGAAGTGCCAGCGGGTGCGCATCTCGCCCCAGGTGTCGTTGCGGTAGCCGGCGAGCAGGTCACGGCCGTTGTTCATCTCCCGGTCCACGTCCATGTGGCCGTGCGAGGAGAAGATCTCCCGGTCGATCCAGTCGGTGAGGTCCCGGTCGGAACCGTCGTCGGACATGGTCGCGTCGGGCGTCATCAGGTCCATGAACCGCCGGCGGTCGTGCGCGTTGACGGCGGCGACGAAGGCGCGGACGGCCGGGTCGCTGAGCTTGGCGGTCTGAATCGTCATGCGGTCAGCCTCACACCGGCCCCACGGCCCCGCCACCGGAGTACGCGGCCGCCCCCGTCACCGGGCCGACCGCCACCCGAACGGCCGTACGGGCACGGCCGCCGAGGGGTCCCGGTGCGACGGTGGAGGACGACACGCACAGCGGGGGACGTCTCTCTTCTGGAGTCATCGTGACCTGTTACGAACGACGTGATCTGGGCCTGCTGCTGCTCCGGCTGGCCACGGGCGGCGTGCTCGCCGCGCACGGCGCGCAGAAGCTGTTCGGCTGGTTCGGCGGCCACGGCATCGAGGGCACGGGCCAGTTCATGGAGTCCGTCGGCTACCGGCCGGGCAAGGCCAGCGCGCGGGCGGCCGGACTCGCCGAGGCGGGCGGCGGCGCGGCGCTGATGCTGGGCCTGGCCACCCCGGCCGCGGGCGCGGCGGCGGCCGGCGCGATGACGGGAGCCGCGGCGGTGCACGCCCCCAACGGCTTCTTCAACCAGTCCGGCGGCTACGAGTACGCGGCCACCCTGGGCCTGGCCGCCACCGGCCTCGCGATCACGGGTCCCGGCCGCCTCTCCCTCGACCACGCCCTCGGCCATGTCTTCGACCGCGGCTGGATGGTCCCCGCGGCCCTCGCCGCGACGGCCGCGGCCACCGCGGTGGTGGTCGGCACCCGCAACAGGCAGCTCAGCAAGGACGAACAGGCCGAGCAGCAGGCCCTGTTCGACGAGCAGGAAGCGCTGCTCGGGGAGTAGGGGACGCCGCTCGGGGAGCAGGGACGTGGCCCCGCCCGGGCCGACGGACGCCTCCGTCGGCCGACGGGGCCGAGCCCCCGGGGCCACGTGCCGGATCAGCCGGCCCGGAGGGCCCTCCTTCGGCCGACGGGCCGGGGAACATCCCTCGCGACTACGGCCTGCCGGTGGAGGCCGGGCCCATGGGGTCGTAGTACTCGGTGAACAACTGGCCCACCAGCTCGCCGCGGCTGGTCACGCCGAGCTTCTCGAAGATCGCCTTGATGTGGTCGCGCACGGTGTGCGGCGACAGGTGGAGCTCCTCGGAGATGCCCCGGGTGGACAGGCCGCGCGCCACCCGCTGGGTGACCTCGAGCTCGCGCTCCGACAGCTCGTAGGCCTGCACGACGAGCGGCGTGACGTCGGAGACCGGCGCGCGTTCGATGATCACCGCGGAGACGCCCACCCGTCCGTCGGCCTCCCGCAGACAGGACCCGTGGCACACCAGCCAGCGGCCGCTGCGGGTGCGCATCCTGATCCGCGCGGGCTCGCCGCCGCGCCCCTCCGCGATCGCCCTGGCCCGCATCGCGGTGCCGTGCGCCCACAGCGGTACGCGGATGCCGAGCGCGGTGAGCGAGGCGGGACCCTCCGGCATCTCCTCCAGATAGCGCCGCGCCTCGTCGTTGGCCGAGACGAGGGCGCCACTGGCGTCGAACAGGAGCAGTCCTGTGCCGGTCGGAACGTCACCGGAGGGCTCGGGGCGCTGCTTGGCGTACGCCCTGAGCAGGCGGGCGATCGGTGTGCCCAGATCCTCCAGGAACCGGCGCTCCCCGGTCTTGAACTCGGCGCGCCCCTTCTCGCGGAACAGGCTGACGTACCCGTGCGGCCGGCCGTCCACGCGCAGCACGGCCCGCAGCTCGTCGTGCACCCCGCGCGGCGCCAGGAAGCCCCGGTACAGGGAGCTGCGCTCGGGCTCGCCCCCGGTGGTCTCCCACAGGCTCGCCACCGGCACCGGCGCCAGCGCGAGGTCCCGGAACAGGTTGATCTTCTCCGTGAACAGCTCGTACTGCCAGTACACGGCGCAGCTGTGGTCCTCGACGTTCTCCGCGAAGATCGGTGAGGTGACCATGCCGGTCTCCGGGTCCGTGGCCCGCCAGACGGCGGCGTCGTACGGGACCACCCTGCGCAGTTGCGTCGCGAGCGTGCTGAACAGCGTGTGCGGGCTGTCGGCACGTCCGGCACGTGAGATGAGTTCGTCGCGACCGATGGCGGTGGGCATGCTCCGGCACTCCGTTCCGGGGTGGCCTAGGGTCCCTCTCCCACGGCGATCCGCCAGAAGGGTCCTAGAGAAGTTGAGGTAGGCCTGCCTTTCTCGAACTGATTACCACCGTACGCTACTTGGCGGTTCGAGGCCGGTGACGGCGGCCGGAGCCGGCCGTCACCACACCTCGTCCGGCAGCCACTGGACGTGCCGCGGCACGCCGGCGAGCACGGGCCCGTCCGCGTCGGCGTCCACGGCCGGCAGGTCCGCCTCCTCCGGCATCCTCGGCATCTCCGGGCCGACGTAGAGCGGGTCGACACGGATCTCCTCGATCTCCAGCGGCCGCAGCAGCGCCAGGAGCGCGGGCCGGGACAGCCGGATCCACCGCTGGGTGGGCCCCAGCGCCGCGTGGAGCCGTTCCTCGCCGGTGAAGGCGAGGCCGACCCGCTCCTGGCCGGCGCCCGGCCGGGCCGTACGCACGACGGCCGGCGCGCCGTCGAGGCCGTGGGCCCGGACCGGGACGAACAGAAGCGCGTCCACTACGTCACGTCTCGAGGCAGAACTCGTCGAGCGGGTAGCCGACGTGCCGGTCCTCCGTCGGCAGGAAGCCGAGCACCTTGTCACCGGGCTTGAGCTCGGTGCTGTTGAGGACCTTGCCGCCCGGGCCGAGCACCCGCACGTGCCAGTCGTCCTGGAGGATCAGGTTGACCTCGCGGCCGTCGGTGGAGACCGCGTTCACCGAGATCAGCGGCCTGGTCTCGATCTTGACCCGGCCGACGGTGACGAGCCGGGTGCGGCCCTCCACGTCGGCGGCCACGATCTTGCTGCCCGCCTTCAGCTCGCTGAGGTAGTTGGTGCGGCCGTCCTTGGACAGCGTGTACGAGTGGATCGCGCCGGCGTTCACCCGGAACGGGCGGGTCGGCATGTACGGCAGCGGGTGGGTCTCGCTGACGCAGAGGATCATGCCCTTGGAGTGCGACCCGACCAGGATGCCCTCGTCCTTGCGGAAGTAGGTGCAGGTGTCGACGCAGGCCCGCTCGCCCATGCCGACGTGCTCGGTGCTGACGACCTCGAGCTCGGTCAGGGCCAGGTCGGGGGTCTCGGCGTTCACCACGGTCTTCAGGGCGGTCGCGTCGCCGACCCTGCGGGGCGCCATCATCACGCCGTCGGAGCCGTGCTCGAGCACACCGAAGATGATCTCGGCCTCCTCGACGTCGGCCGCCACCGTGATCAGGCTGCCCCGGGAGGAGGCGGACGCCGCGATGACGATCTCCAGCGGGATCTTGGTGGGGTCGCGGAACAGCAGCAGGCTCCACTGTTCGGTGCGCGCCGACTGGCAGGCGTCCTCCAGCGTCTTAGCGTCGACGATCTCCACGAACCGGCCGAACTCGAGGCCGGGGTGCTTGATCGCCAGCTCGGCGGGGGTGATCTTGTGGAAGTCGGGGTCCACGATGACCACGGTGGCCTCGCCGAAGTCCTCCGGGAGGGCCTTGCCACGGGGGAACAGCACCTTGGTCACGGTCGGGGGCAGACCCTCCAGCGCCGCCGGGTCCGCCGCGACGATGCCGTCGATCCGCTGATGCAGCGCCTCCTGGACGATGGCGTCACGGGCCTCGTCGAGGTTGCGGATGTCCAGCCAACTGAGCTTCATGCGTAGGGCTCCTAGAAGTCACTCACTGTGGATGAGGTCGGCCAGCTTCGCGGCCATGACGCCGGGATCGGGCGCCTCGAAGACGTTGCGGCCCATGGCCACACCTGCGACGCCCGCGCTCAGCGCCTCGCTGACGTGGGCCAGGACCTGGCTCTCGTCCTCGTTGCGCGGACCGCCGACGGTGATGACCGGGACGGGTGAGCGGGAGGTGATCTCCTTCATCTCCGTCACCGAGCCGACGTACGGGGCCTTCACCAGGTCGGCCCCGAGATCGGCGGCCAGGGTCACCGCGTGCGCCACCAGGGCGGGGTCGCGCGGATCGCTGATCCTGGGGCCGCGGGGGTACATCATCGCCAGCAGCGGCACGTTCCAGCGGTCGCAGGCGTCGGCGACCGCCGCCAGGTCGGATATCTGCCGCTGCTCGCCGTCCGAACCCAGGTTGACGTGCACGCTCACCGCGTCCGCGCCCAGCCGCAGGCTCTCCTCCACCCCGGCCACCAGGTACTTGGCGTCCGGGTCGGGGGCGTGCACGGTGCCGGCGCTCAGATGGACGATGAGCGAGGTGCCGGCGAACCAGGCGGGATCGACGTGCCGGAGACTGCCCTTGTGCAGGACGACCGCGTCCACCCGGTTGGTGGCCAGCCGGCCCACCAGCGCGTCCAGCCCCTCGCCGCCGGTGATCGGTCCCTGGCTCACCGAATGGTCCAGCGGCACGATCAGCAGCCGTTCGGAATCGTTTCGGAAGAGGCGCCGCAGGCGGAGTCGCCTACCGAACGCGCCATTGGCGATCATGGGATTCCTCATTTCTCCGTGCCGGTCATGAACCAACCCTGAAGAGGGCGGGTTTCTTCGGCATCTCGTCCACATATCGCGGGCCGCGCGTTTCCGATATCGACGGGAAACATCGGCGGTCAAGACTCGTGGGTAACCGGCGAGAAAGGTGTCCACAAGTGACGACCATAAAGATTGACGGGCACGGTCTGAGCATCGGTCAGGCCGTGGCCGCCGCATCCCGCGAAGGTTCGGATTTCACGGTCTCGGAGGACGCGCTCACGGCGATGAACGCCTCCCGGAACCTGAAGCTGGAGATCCTCGCGACCGGCAAGCCCATCTACGGGGTGACGACGGGCTTCGGTGACAGCGTCAACCGGCAGATATCGCCGGAGAAGACCGCACGGCTGCAGAACGAGCTGATCCGCTACCACCTGAACGGAACCGGTCCGCTGGCCTCCGACGAGGTCGTGCGCGCCACCCTGCTGATCCGCGCGAACTGCCTGGCCCGGGGCAACTCCGGCGTCAGCCTCCCCGTCGTGGACCTGCTGCTGGACTTCCTCCGGCACGACATCCTGCCGACCATCCCCGAGCGCGGCTCGGTCGGAGCCAGCGGCGACCTCGTCCCGCTCTGCTATCTCGCCTACGCGCTGACGGGCCAGGGCGAGGTGCGCCACCGCGGCGAGATACGCCGGGCCGCCGACGTGCTGGCCGAGCTGGGCCTCGAACCCGTGACGCTGGAGGCCAAGGACGGTCTCGCGCTGATCAACGGCACCTCCTTCAGCTCGGCGTTCGCCGTCCTGAACACCGAGGCGGCGGCCGGACTCGCCGACGTGGCGGACATCTGCACCGCGCTGGCCAGCGAGGGCCTGCTCGGCAACCGGGGCCACTACGCGCCCTTCATCCACGACGAGAAGCCGCACGGCGGCCAGGGCGCCAGCGCCGCGCTCATCCACTCGCTGCTCGAGGGCTCCGAGCTCGCGATGACCTACGACCAGGTCGTCGACCTGAACGACCCGCTGGACGGCCGGCACTACCAGAAGCTCACGCGCAGCATCCAGGACCGCTACTCGCTGCGCTGCGCCCCGCACGTCAACGGCGTGCTGCGGGACATGCTGGACTGGGTCCGCACCTGGATGACGGTGGAGATCAACTCGTCCAGCGACAACCCGCTGTTCGACCCCTCCACGGGCGCCGTGTACAGCGGCGGCAACTTCTACGGCGGGCACGTGGTCACCGCGATGGACTCGCTGAAGACGGCCGTCGCCGGGGTCGCCGACCTGCTCGACCGTCAGCTCGCGCTCCTGGTCGACGAGAAGTTCAACAACGGCCTCACGCCCAACCTGATCGCCCGGGTGGACGACGACGACACCGAGGCCGGGCTCCAGCACGGCTTCAAGGGCATGCAGATCGCGTGCTCGTCGCTCACCGCCGAGGCGCTCAAGCACGCGGGCCCGGCCTCCACGTTCTCCCGCTCCACCGAGGCGCACAACCAGGACAAGGTCAGCATGGCCCCGATCGCGGCGCGCGACGCCCGCAACGTGATCGAACTGACCCGTGAGGTCGCGGCCATCCATCTCCTCGCCGCCTGCCAGGCCGTCGAGCTGCGCGGCGTCGACGAGATGAGCCCGCGCACCAGGGCCGTGCACACGCGCATCCGCAAGGAGGCCCCGTTCGCCGCCAAGGACCGGCAGATGGACGGCGACATCGCCGCGGTCGTGGAGATGATCTCCTCCGGCGCCATCACCGAGGCCGCGCGGGCGGGAGGCGACCTGTGACCCTCGCCTCGAACGCCGAGGCGGCCGGCTCCGGACCGGCGCCCAGCGCGCTGCCGGCCATCGGCGACTGGAAGAGCTTCGACGAACTGCGGGCACTCCAGCGGGAACGGATCGGTCCGACACTGCGGCAGGCCCTCGGGTCGCCGTTCTACGCGAAGCGCCTTCGGCCCGGGCAGGAACTGTCCGAGGTGGGGCTCACCGGGAAGTCGGACCTGCGCGACAGCTACCCCTTCGGCATGCTCGGCGTGCCCAGGGAACGCGTGGCCACGTACCACGAGTCCAGCGGCAGCACCGGCAACCCCACCCCCGCCTACTTCACCGAGGCGGAGTGGACCGATCTGGCCGACCGGTTCCTGCGCAAGACCGTCCCGCTCGGTCCGCGGGACACCATGCTGGTGCGCATCCCCTACGGGCTGGTGCTCGCCGGGCACATGGCCCACTGGGCCGCCATGCGCGGCGGCGCGACCGTCGTCCCCGGCGACTGCCGCTCCCTCGCGGTGCCCTACTCGCGGGTCGTGCGCGTGCTGCGCGACCTGGAGGTGACGCTGACCTGGTCCACCCCGAGCGAGGCCCTGATGTGGGTCGCGGCGGCCAAGGCGGCCGGCCACCCCGCCGACTCCTTCAAGTCGCTGCGGGCGCTCTACGTGGCGGGCGAGCCGATGAGCGGTGCGCGCCGCCGCCGGATCGAGGAGATCTGGGGCGCCCCGGTCATCGAGGAGTACGGCTGCACCGAGGTCGGCCCGCTCGGCAGCGACTGCCCGTACGGCCGGCTGCACTTCTGGGCCGACCGGGTGCTGCCGGAGATCTACGACCCGCAGACCGGCGAGGTCACCGCCGAGGGCACCGGGCAGCTGGTCATCACCCCGCTCTACCGCGAGGCGATGCCGCTGGTGCGCTACAACCTCGAGGACCTGGTGGAGCTGCGGTACGAGGACTGCCCGTGCGAGTGGAAGCTCCCGACCGTGCGGGTGATGGGCCGGATCGGCCAGGGCCACACGGTCGCCGGGCGGCGCGTCGGGCAGGTCCAGGTGGAGGAGCTGGTCTACCGGCTCCCGGCCTCCTACGGCGTGCTGTTCTGGCGGGCCAGGGCCGAACAGGACCGTCTGGTCGTCGAGATCGAGGTGCCCGGCCCGCACGGTGCGGACGCCGCGATGGCGCTCGCCGCGTCCGTCGAGGCGGAACTCGGGGTGCCCTGTGTGGCCGGCGCGGTGCCCGAGGGCACGCTGGTGCCGACCGCGCTGCTGGCGGAGCAGTTGGACGCCATGAAGCCACGGAAGCTGTTCGGGCCCGACGAGGACTGGGCGCAGGCCGTCGTCCGGGGCTGAGTCGGGGTGATCGTGGTCGTCGCGCGGTCCACGGCGTGGGACCGCGCCGCGCTCGTGGCGCGGTCCCGGCCGGGCGGCCGGGCGGACCCGGGACAGCCGGCCCGGACCGGCGGCGTGAAGAGGTTCGACGCGCTCGTCCCCTCCGGGCCGGGCGCGGCCTCGTGCTGTCCGTCGTCCCGTCCGCGCCGTCCGCCGGCAGCGAGGGCGGCCGGTCGTCCACATCCTCCTCAAACGGGGGATGGGATGCGGCCCGCCCGGTTGGAAGAGTTTTCCCGTCCCGACAAACAACGGGGTCCGGGAGGACTTGAGGATGACCACAGGCAAGAGCATCGTGCGGCCGGACACGGCGGAACTGTCCGAACGGCTCCGCGGACGGGTCCTGCTGCCGGGAGACGACGGCTTCGCCCAGGAGCTCAACGGGTTCAACCAGATCACCGAGCACTCCCCGGAGCTGATCGCGGTCGTGGCCGATGCCGGGGACGTGCGCGAGGCCGTGGCCTTCGCCGCCGCCCGCGGGATGCCGGTCGCCGTCCAGGCCACCGGCCACGGCCCCTCCGTCGCGGCGGACGGCGGCCTGCTGATCAGCACCCGCCGGATGCGGGGCGTGAGCGTCGACCCGGTCACGCGGACCGCCCGGGTCGAGGGCGGTACCCAGTGGTTCGAGGTCGTCGAGGCGGCCGCCGAGCACGGCCTCGCCCCGCTGAACGGCTCCTCCCCGCTCACCGGGGTGATCGGCTACACCCTCGGCGGCGGACTCGGGCTGATGGCCCGCAGGTACGGCTACGCCGCCGACCATGTCACCGCCGTGGAGATCGTCACCCCCGACGCCCGGTCGCACCGGGCCACCGCCGACCAGGACAGCGACCTCTTCTGGGCCGTGCGCGGCGGCAAGGGCAACTTCGGTGTCGTCACCGCGCTGGAGTTCGACCTCGTACCGGTGTCGCGGCTGTACGGCGGCGGACTCTTCTTCGCCGGCGAGGCGGCCTCGGACGTCCTGCACGCCTGGAGCGCGTGGACTTCGACCGTACCGGAGGAACTCACGTCCTCCCTGGCCCTGTTGCGGCTGCCGGACGTCGAGGCGATCCCGCCCTTCCTGCGCGGCACGCTGACCGTCCACGTCCGGATCGCCTACCTGGGCTCGGCGGAGGACGGGGAGAAGCTGGTCGCGCCGCTGCGCGCGTCGGGCCCGCTGGTCTTCGACACCCTGGCCGACATGCCGTACACGAGGTGCGGGGAGATCCACAACGACCCGACCGAGCCGATCCCCTACAACGAGCGCTCGTCGATGCTGCGCGAGCTGGACGGCACGGCGATCGACGCGCTGCTGGAGCTGGCCGGTCCGGGCGCCGACTGCATCGACCTGGTCGTGGAGCTGCGGCAGCTCGGTGGCGCGGTCGGGCGGCCGCCCGAGGTGCCGAACGCCGTCGACCACCGTGACGCCGCGTTCGCGCTGTCGACCCTCTCCCTCCCCGACAACCGGCCCCCGCTGGTGGTGGACGGCATGGCGGCGTGGAGCACCGGGCGCCGCTATCTCAACTTCCTGGCCAGTCCCGACACCGCGCATCTCACCGAGAGCGGCTACGAACCGGCCACCTACGCCCGGCTGGCCGGCATCAAGGCCCAGGTCGATCCGGACAACCTCTTCCGGTTCAACCACAACATCGTGCCGCGTCCCGCCGGTTCGGCCCAGGACTAGGGCCCTTCTGACGGATCTCCGCGGCACCACCGTCGCGATAGCTCGTCGATATATCCCCCTGGAAGGCTGGCGCGGGTCGCATACCACTGTTCGGCGGATTGTCAATCGGGAGGACGAGAGTGAAACGACGTGACGTGATGAAGGGCGTGGCGGGTGCCGCGGCGGTCGCGGCGGTGCCCGCGGCCGTCATCCACGCGGGCAACACCTGGGCCGCCGCGAACGACGACGCGGCCGGGACGCGGCCGGCCGAGGAGTCCGCGGACCTCTACACCGAGCAGTACAGGGGCCGCACGATCACCGTGTCGAAGAGCACCGAGAAGGTGCACATAGACGGCAGGGAACTGCACCTCATGAAGCTGGGCGAGGGCGCCTACCTCAGCGCGATGTGCCACTACCGGTTCGAGCCGACCCCGCTGGCAGCCGGCCGCCAGGCGGTCGACGAACTGCGCGGCGCGAACCTGCTGCCGTCCGGCGGCCACCACCATGCCTGACCCGGCAGCGAGAGAACCGAGAAGGAAGAAACCCATGGTTCCCGTCCGCAAGAACCACCTCGACATGACCGCCAGGGAGAAGCGGCGCTTCATCCGCGCGCTGCTGCGGGTGAAGGAGACAGGCGTCTACGACGAGCTGGTCCGGATCCACATACAGATCAACTCGGGCGACTACCTGGACAAGGACGGCGGCGTCGGCAAGCGCTGGGGTCACATGAGCCCGGGCCTGTTCCCGTGGCACCGCCAGTACCTGCTGGTCCTCGAGCGGGCGCTCCAGCAGTTCGACCCCACCGTCACCATCCCCTACTGGGACTGGACCAGGGACCGGAGCCCGGACTCGCCGCTGTGGGCCGACGACTTCATGGGCGGCAACGGCCGGCCCGGCGACCGCAAGGTCATGACCGGCCCGTTCGCCCGCTGCAACGGCTGGAAGCTCAACGTCAGCGTGGTCCCGGTGGGCGACGAGCACCCCGCGTTCAACGGCCACTACACCGCGGACGACCGTGACTACCTCGTCCGCGACTTCGGCACCACGAACCCCGAGCTGGGGACGGCGAAGGAGCTGGAGGACACCCTCGCCATCCCGACGTACGACACCCCGCCCTTCAACTACACCTCCGGCTACGGGACCGAGACCCAGTCCCTGCGCAACCACCTGGAGGGGTACGCGAAGTTCCCCTACGAGGCCAACCTCGGCAAGCTGCACGGCGCCGGCCACACCTGGGTCGGTGGCCACATGCTGTACATCGGGTCGCCCAACGACCCCATCTTCTTCATGCACCACTGCTTCCTCGACAGGGCCTGGTCGATCTGGCAGCAGCAGCACCCGGACGTTCCGCAGTACCTGCCGGTGGAGGAGCACCCTGACGTCCCCTCCCTGCACACCAAGCTCGCGCCCTGGTACACGATGACGCCCGCCGACCTGCTGGACCACACGAGGTTCTACCGCTACGAGTAATATTTCCCGGGGGGACCAGGAAATACTGCGCACCTGCTTCGCCGCGCCGACTACCAAAGTTGCCATCGACATTCCCATAATGCCGATGGCAGCTTTGTTGGCGCGGTCACGGGCGTTGGATCGCCCGCGCTTCAACTTTCGCACATCACTGCACGGGGGTATGGATATGTGCGCCGAATATGCGTTCCGAATACTTGGCCCGCTGCTCGTGACTAACGGCGGGGAAGAAATCGAGATAAGCGGAACCCGCAGGCAGAAGTTATTAGCCGCGCTGCTTCTGCAGCCCAATCAGATGGTGAGCCTCGACCGGCTCGTCGACGCGATGTGGGACGACCAGCCACCCGCGTCCGCCCACGGACAGATCCGTATCTGCGTCTCCGGCCTGCGACGGATGCTCGGGGGCAGTGAGCGCGACAGCGTGATCGAGACGCACCCGTCCTGCTACCGGATCAGGGTGCACGACGACGACCTTGACCTGTTCACCTTCGAGCGCCTGGTCTCCCAGGGGCGGGCCATGATCCGCGACAACCAGCTGGAGCGCGCCGAGAGGCTGCTGCGGTCCGCTCTCGCGCTGTGGCGCGGTCCGGTCACGGCGGGCATCGAGAGCCCGGCGCTGGCCGCGCTCGTCGTCAGGCTCCACGAGGAGCGGCTGACGGTGCAGGAGGAGTACTTCGACGTGGCCCTGAATCTGGGGCGGCACCAGCAGATCATCGGCGAACTCACCGGTTTCGTCACCGACAACCCCTTCCGGGAGCGTGCCTGCGCCCAGCTGATGCTGGCGCTCTACCACTCGGGCCGCCAGGCGGACGCCCTGGAGACCTTCCGCACCGTCAGGACACGGTTCTCCGAGGATCTCGGCATCGAACCGGCCCGCGACCTGCGCGTCCTGCACGAGTCGATCCTGGTGGGGCGGCTCTCCCCGGTGGGGCCGCGGCACTCGGACGTCCTGGCGCCGCCCCCGGCACGTTCGCAGGGGAACCCGGCCTGTCCGGCCGGTGTCACCCTGCTCTCGCGGACCTCGCCGAACACCGTCGCGGCCGACCGGATGGAGCAGCTGCGCCAGGAGAACGACCAGCTCCGCGTGGAACGCGACGGGCTGCGGCGGATCCTGTCCGCGTTCCTGGACCTCAACTCCGAGCCCGGCGCCCCGGCCTGCTGACCCGGCGCACGAGAACGCCCCTCCCCCGGTTCCCGTCGCAGCGAACCAGGGAGGGGCGTTCTCGTCTCTTCGCCGGGGCGGTCCTGGGCCCTCCGGCTCTTCGTCGGCGCGGCCGGGAGCTCTCCCGCCCTTCGCCGGCCTGGTCCGGGGCCTTCCCGCCCTTCGCCGGCGCGGCCCGAAGCCCTCTCGCCCTTCGCCGGCGCGGCCCGGAGCCTTCCCACTCATCGCCGACGCGACCCGAAGCCCTCCCGCCCTTCGCCGACGCAGTCCGAGCCCTCACGCCCTTCACCGACCCGACCCGGAGCCCTCACGCCCTTCGCCGGCGCGGCCCGGAGCCCTCCCGCCCCTTGCCGACGCGGCCCGGAGCCTTCCCACTCCTTGCCGACGCGGCCCGGAGCCTTCCCACTCCTTGCCGACGCGGCCGGGGCCCGTCCCGCGGGGCGGGCCCCGGCCGCGCACCGTGCGCTCAGGCCTCCTGCTGCGCCAGGGCGGGCGGGAGCATCAGGGCGACCAGACCCGCGAGCAGCGGCAGCGCCGCGACGACGGCGAGCGCGCTGGTGAGGTCCATGTGCTCGGAGAGCGTGCCGGCCGCGGCGGAGCCGATGCCGCCGCCGACGAAGAACAGCAGGTTCAGCACGCCCATGGCACCGCCGCGCTGGGCGGGCTCGAGACGGCTGGACAGCACGGCGGTGGTGAGCACCTGGGTGGCCGCGAACGTCGCCATGCCCATCGACGTGCCGATCAGCATGACGACGATGCCGCCGTCGACGACGCCGACGGTCCCCAGGAACACCGCGCAGCTCACGGCGGCGCCGGCCAGCAGCAGGCTGCCGCCCTTGCTGGCGGTGAGCTTGCTGGCCACGCGGGCGGCCACCGCGCCGACCACCGCGCCCGGCAGCAGCCAGGCGCCGATCTTGAACACGCCCCAGCCGTACTGCACGGTCAGGATCTGCGGCACCGCGTACATGGCGGCGAACAGCCCGGCGTAACCGCCGACGCCGATGACCGCGGAGACCAGGAAGGTCCGGTCGGTGGCCAGGTCACGCGGAAGGAACCCGTCGGGCCGCCTGCCGATGTGCATCACCAGGCCGGCCACCGACAGCACGAGGAGCACCGCCAGCGCGACGACCAGCGGGGTGTCGAGGTCCAGGGAGGACGCCTGGATGAGCAGCAGCAGCGAGGTCGCGCCGGTGCCCAGCAGGACACCGCCGAGCACGTCGACGGCCTTGCCGTAGCCCGGGCGGGCCGCCGCGAGCTCCAGGCAGAAGGGGACCAGCAGCAGCGAGAGCGCCGGCAGCACCAGGGTGAGCCGCCAGTGCATCCAGTCCGTCACCATGCCGCCCATGAGGGTGGCGGTGGAGGAGAAGAGCGCCATGGACGCCCCGAAGATCCCCAGGATCTTGGTCCGGAGTTCGGGCGCCGCCGCCGACGCGAGCGTGAGGGCGCTGGAGGTGATGGCGCCGGAGCCCGCCGCCTGCACGAACCGGCCGGCGATCAAGGTGCCGAAGTTCGGGGCGACCAGGCACAGCACCGCGCCGACGGCCAGGAACAGGGCTCCCGTGAGGAGGCTGTTGCGCACGCCCCACTTCTCGGAGAGCCGTCCGAAGAACGCGGTGCCCACGCCGAGCGCGAGGGCGTGCGCGGTCAGCACCCAGCCGGCGACGGCCGGGCGGACCTCCATCGACATGGCGACGTCGGGCAGGGCCACGCCCGCGGCCGTCACTCCGAAGATCACGGGACCGAAGAGCGCGCCGAGCCTGAGTCCGGTCGAAGCCGCGCCCTGTGCGGTTCGCGGCGGGGCCTGCACCGCGCTGTTGGTCGTCATCGAGAGTCTTCCCTTCGAGGGTTCGTGAGGTGTGCCGGGTCGGCGGCTTCGGGGGGCCGAAGGCGCTGTGCACGCGGCGGGATGTTGTGGTTGAACCGGAAGAGGTTCTCCGGGTCGTACCGGGACTTGATCTCGCCCAGCCGGGCGTAGTCGGCGGGCGTGTAGCCCCGCTCGGCCAGCCGGGCGGTCCCCGGTCCGGTGAGGAAGTTGAGATGGCTGCGGCCCGTTCCCCGGTGCGCCATGCCGTCCACGACGTGTCCCGTACGTGTCCCCGGCGGCCCGAGCGTGGTCAGGCAGTACGCGGCGTCGCGGTGGTCGACCGCGCCCGGCACCTCGGCCTGCCTGCCGAGCGCGCCGCCCATGTGCCGGAGCTCGACCATGAAGTCCGCGCAGTCACTGCCGGGGCCCGCGAGGCGGAGCAGGTCGTCGGCCGCGTCGGGGCCCAGCTCGCGCAGCATGGCGGAGCGTTCGTCGTGGGGGACCGGGAGCGCCGGGTCGTCGTGGATGTCCGCGAAGCGGGTGTAGGGCATCTCCCCCAGCGTGTCCACGAGCGCCGGGGCGGCCTCGCGTAAGGGCCTGACCAGCCGCTCCCCCTCGTCGCCCGGGCCGAGGTGGGCGACGCGGACGTGCACCACGAGCCGGCCGCGCAGGAAGGGCGGGACCGGCTTGCGGTCGGGCATCCGCAGCAGCGCCAGCGAGGAGGCGGTCTCCTCCGGCACGGACTCCGTCCACGACCGCCAGGCGTGCAGCACCTCGGCGGCGCTGTCGCCGGGGAAGTGGAGTCCGCCGCCGTAGAGCCGGGTCACCGGGACGAGCCCGAACTCGACGGCGGTCACCACGCCGAAGTTGCCCTTGCCGCCGCGCAGCGCCCAGAAGAGGTCCGGGTGCCGCCGTGCGGTGGCGGTGCGCGGCAGTCCGTCGGGGGTGACGATGTCCACCGCGGTGACGTGGTCGGCGGCGAAGCCGTACGCGCGGGACAGCAGCGCCAGTCCGCCGCCGAGGGTGTAGCCGACCACTCCCACCAGCGGCGAGGAGCCGCTCAGCGGGGCGAGTCCGTGGGCGGCGGCCGCGTCGACGACCTGGTGCCAGCGCGCTCCCGCCTCGGCCCGGGCGACCCCGGCGGCGGGGTCGATCGTCACTCCGGTCATCCGGCGGACGTTGATGAGCAGTCCGGTCCCCTCGGTGACACGTGCGGGGCCGTGACCGGTCGCCTGGACGGCCGTCGGCAGATCCGTCTCGGCGGCGAAGGCGACGGCCTTGCGCACCTGTGTGGCGTCCCGTGCGCCGAGGACCATCGCGGGCCGGTGCCGCGAGACCCGGTTGGATCCGGCGACCTCGTCGGCGTAGCCGTCGTCGCCGGGTCCCAGCACCGGACCGGAAAGGCGGCCGGCGAGCCTCTGCACGGTTGCCGGTCTGTACATGCGTCAGCCCTCCCAGGCGGAGCCAGTCGGTTCGCTGATCACACTTCCAGCGCCGGCTCCGGGGGCCCATCCCTCCATTGAGGGGAGCTGCCGGTCAGCGGCGTGGACCCCTGGGTTCCGGCCCCCCGGGGTCCGCGCGCGCCGACGGGAGGGCCACACCGTCATGCCACCCGGCTACGCCCTTATGCCACCGGGCTACACCGTCATGTCGCCCAGGACGCGGAGCATCTCGACCAGTTGCCCCATCCGCCGCTCGCCCAGCAGGTCCTGCACGCGCGCGTGCAGGCGCGCGGCCTCCTCGGCCGCCTCGGCCAGCCGCAGGCGGCCGGTGGCGGTGAGGGAGACGATGCGGCGCCTGCGGTTCGCCGGGTCCATCTCCTTGGTGACCAGACCGCGCGCCTCCAGGCGGTCCAGCAGGACGGTGAGCGTGGAGCGGTCGACCGCCGCCAGGGCCCCGAGCGCGGACTGGTCCAGGCTGCCGTGGTCGTCCAGGGCGAGCAGCACCGCGAACTGAGGACCTGTCAGGTCGGGCAGGCGCTGCTGCCACAGCGTCGTCCACGCCTGCCCGGCCCGGCGCAGCTGATGCGGCAGGGCCTCTTCCAGTTGCGGCCGGGGTCTGGGGCTTGTGTTCGTCATGACGGGCAGTATATTCAGTACAAGGATATTCCGTACACGGAAGATTGGGGGAGGCAGGAGATGCGGCTGATCGTGGGAATGACCGGCGCCACCGGAGCGGTGCTGGGCGTGCGACTGCTCACCGAGTTGCACAGGAACGCGCAGGTGGAGACACATCTGGTGCTCAGCCGCTGGGCGCGGGTCACGATGGAGCTGGAGACCGGCCTGAGTTCCCGCGAGGTGGCCGCGCTGGCCGATGTCACCTACTCGCCCGACGATCAGGGGGCGGCGATCTCCTCCGGCTCGTTCCCCGTCGACGGCATGGTGATCATCCCCTGCAGCATGAAGACGCTGGCCGGCATCCGGGCCGGGTACGCCGAGGGCCTGCTGGGCCGCGCCGCCGACGTGACGCTCAAGGAGCGGCGCCGCATGGTGCTGGTGCCCCGGGAGACCCCGCTCAACGAGATCCATCTGTCGAACATGCTGGAGCTCTCCCGCATGGGCGTCTCGATCGTGCCCCCCATGCCCGCCTTCTACAACCGGCCGGAGTCGGTCGACGACATCGTCGACCACATCGTCGTACGCGTCCTCGACCAGTTCGGGCTCGAGGCCGCCGGAGCCCGGCGCTGGGACGGCTTCCCGCGGCCGCCGCAGGAGCGGGCGGGCCTCGCGGCCGACGTCCCCGCGTCACGCCACAACGGAACGAAGCAGAGGAGCACCCGTTCATGACCAGCCCCACCACCGGCCCCACGGCCGGGCCGGTGATCCGGTTCGGCGAGCTGCGCGGTTACCTCGACGCGCTGGAGTCCCTCGGCGACCTGCGCCGCGTCACGCGGCCGGTGAGCGCCGACCTGGAGGCCGCCGCGATCACTCGTCTCTCCTGCGAACGGCAGTCGCCCGCCCCGCTGTTCGAGAACGTGGAGGGCGTCGCGCCGGGCTTCAGGCTGCTCGGGGCGCCGGCCGCGCTCAGCGCCGCCCCCGGCAAGCCGCTGGCCCGGGTCGCCCTGTCCGTCGGACTGCCCGCCGAGGCCACCGCGGCCGAACTGGTCGACCACCTGGCCCGCACACGCGAAGCGCGGCCCGTCCCCCCGCGGCTGGTCGCGCGGGAGGACGCGCCCTGCAAGCAGAACGTGCTGCTGGGCGACGACGCCACCCTCGACCGCTTCCCGGTGCCCCGCGTCCACGAGTTCGACGGCGGCCCCTACGCCAACACCTGGGGGATCATCGTCGCGAGGACACCGGACGGCCGGTGGACCAACTGGTCCATCGCCCGGATCATGCTGATCGACGGCAAGCACATGACCGGCCTGGTGATACCGGCGCAGCACATCGGCATGATCTGGCAGGAGTGGGTGAGGATCGGCGAGCCGATGCCGTACGCGCTGGTGCAGGGCGGCGACCCGGCCGTCCCGTTCGTCGGGGGCGTCCCGCTGCCTCCGGGGGTCGACGAGGCCGGCTACATCGGGGCGCTGCACGGCGAGCCGGTCGACGTGGTGCGGTGCGAGACGGTGGACCTGGAGGTGCCCGCGGGCGCGGAGATCGTCATCGAGGGGCACCTGTCGGTGGGCCGCGACGCGCGGGAGGGGCCGTTCGGCGAGTTCGCCGGCTACGGCTCCACCGAGACGTCGATGCAGCCGGTGTACACGGTCGAGGCCATCACCCATCGCGACGACCCGATCTGGCCCCTGGTGGCCGAGGGCCGGCCGGTGGACGAGTTCCACACCGTCACGGGCGTCGGCCAGGCGGCGGAGGTGCTGGCGGAACTGCGCGCCGCCGGGATTCCGGTCACCACCGCCTGGTCACCGCTGCGCGCGGCGTCGCACTGGATGGTGGTCACCGTCCCCCAGGACTGGCGGGAGCGACTGCCCCACGTCGACTCGGCCGAACTCACGCACCGGATCGGCAAGGTCCTCTCCGAGTCCCACTCGGGCCGGGCCACGGCGGCCACCTTCGTCCTGGACGACGACATCGACCCGGCCGACGACACCGACCTGCTCTGGGCGCTCGCCACCCGGATCCACCCGCTGGACCGGTCGGAGGCGTGGTACGGCTTCGTCCACCCGCTGCTCAACTGCTACACGCACGACGAGCGCGCCGCCCAGTCCGGCCCGATCGTCTTCCACGACGGCCTGCTGCCCGCCCCGGGCGAGGGCCGGCTCCCGCACAGTTCCTTCGCCCAGGCGTATCCGGAGCACATCCGGCGCCGGGTCCTCGAGCACTGGGACGACTGACGCGCCACGCGGGCCCCGGTGTACGCACGAACGGCTAACGCCCCCTCGCCCGGACCGGCGTGGTCCCGGTGAAAGGTCCCTCCGAATCTGGACGGAGCACGTGAACACTGAGCAGCAGAACGAAGGGCACGTAGCCCTGTTACACGCCAAGGCGCCCTGGCCCGCGGACGCACACGCAGCCCCGTTACGCGCCACGGCCACCCGACCCGCGGACGCGCACGAAGGACTCGCAACCCGCTTACGCGACACGGCCACCCGGTCCAGGGACGCGCACGAAGGGCCCGCAGCCCTCTCACCCGGCCCGGCGAACCGCCTCGGGAACGCGCACGAAGGACTCGCAGCCCTGTCGTGCGACCCGGCGGCCCGGTCCGGGGACGGCGTCCGATGAAGACGGCCCTGGTCGTGGGAGCGGGGCTGATCGGCACGTCCGTGGCCCTGACGCTCGCCGGGAGCGGAGTGACCGTGTATGTGGCCGACCGGGACCCGGACCGGGCCCGGACGGCGGTGGCCCTCGGCGCCGGCAGCGACGAACCGCCGCCCGGCCGCGTCGACCTCGCGCTCGTGGCGGTCCCGCCCGCGCACACCGCCTCCGTGCTGGCCGAGGCCATGCGCGCGGGGGTGGCACGCGGGTACGCCGACGTCGCCAGCGTCAAGGGCGGGCCCCGGCGCGAGCTGGAGGACCTGGGCCTCGACCTCCGCTCCTACATCGGCACGCATCCGATGGCGGGCAAGGAGAGTTCGGGCCCGCTCGCGGCGAGCGCCGAGCTCTTCGAGGGCCGGCCCTGGGTGCTCACACCGATGCCGGACACCGACGTCGAGGTGCTGAACCTCGCCCTCGAACTGGTCGCGCTCTGCCGCGCCGTACCCGTGATCATGGACGCCGCGGCACACGACCGGGCCGTCGCCCTGGTCTCGCACACGCCCCAGCTCATCTCCTCGATGGTGGCCGCACGGCTGGAGGCCGCGGACGAGACGGTGGTGCGCCTGTGCGGCCAGGGCATCCGCGACGTCACGCGGATCGCGGCGTCCGACCCCCGGATGTGGATCGAGATCCTCTCCGCCAACCCGGCTCCCGTCGCCGAGGTGCTGGCGGGGGTGGCGGCCGACCTGGAGGAGACGGTCGAGTCGCTGCGAGCCCTGCAGTCCGCCGACGAGGCCAAGCGGCGCGGCGGCGCGGCGGGCATCGAGGACGTACTGCGCCGGGGCAACGCGGGCCGGGTCCGGGTGCCCGGCAAGCACGGCGAGGCGCCGGCCTCCTACGAGACGGTGGCCGTCCTCATCAGCGACCAACCGGGCGAACTGGCAAGGATCTTCGCGGACGCCGGACGCGCGGGGGTCAACATCGAGGACGTCCGCATCGACCACGCGACCGGTCGGCAGGCGGGCCTGGTGCAGCTCATGGTCGCCCCGGCGGCGGCTCCGGCCCTGAGCGCGACGCTCAGCGAGCGGGGGTGGTCGATCCGGCGGTGAGGGGGCGGCTTTGCCGCCACTGGGTCAGGCCAGGCCTGAGGCCATGGGGGCTCAGCCCTCGTGCTGAAAGCGCACCGGCTCGCCGAGCACCGAGCGTGCGCCCTCGAAGTCGGCCAAGCGGGCCGCCACCGTGGCCACGGCGAGACGCTCCGGAAGGGCGGTGGAGAACTTCAGCCCGCGCACGGCCCGGCGGTCCACGTCGGGCAGGACGAGGTTCTCGCCGACACTCTCACGGGCCACGCGCCAGGCGGCCGGCGTGACGTTCTCGCGCAGGCGCAGCCAGCTGTCGGTGGGCCGTTGCAGGGGGTCGGTGACCGACTGGAGGGTGGCCGCCAGCGTGGCGTTGGCACGGTAGCCGGCCCAGGTCCACCAACGGACGTCGGCGCCGACCCGCGTGATCAACGTCCCGCCCGGGTGGACGGTGTCAGGCGCGTCGGATTCGCGCTGCTCGGCCAGACACGCCTCCGCCCGCCGGGTGAGGGAGACGGGTGGGTCGGTGCCGAGCAGCACCTCACGCATGGCACGCGTCAGGGCGTATGACAGTCCGGCGACGCCGCTATTCATCCACTTGGCGATACCGCCGCCATCGGCCGGTTCGACGAAGACGCGCTTGCGCAGCCAGTCGATGTAGGTGACCTGCCAGCTACGTCCACCGAGCAGCAAGCGCCTGGGGCCGGGGCGTTCCTCGGTGAGGACGCTCGGGTCGGTACGGCCGATCTCTGTACGCCCGGACAGCACGGTGAACTGCGGAGGAGCGGTGAAGGAGGCGGTGAGTTCGATGAAATGCCTTTTACCGAAGCGGCGTTCTGCCTCCGGGCCGACGAACAGCATCCCACCGTCGCTGTCGAGGAAGCCCTCCTCAGTAAGGAAACGCAGGATGGGAGCAGCGGACTTGTCGAAAGGTGCCAGCCCGTTCCATTGCCGGTCCCACAACTGATCGCCCAGCTTGTGCTGTTGCAAGGTGACGGCGAGCAGTTGCTGGGCCACCAGGTGTCGCGGCTCGGGCGGGGGGACGACCGGTTCCACCCAGCCCCGCGACCACAGCAGCAACAAGCCTGCCGCCTGCAGCAGCGTGTTCTTATGGGTGGTGAGGAACAGACAGTTCCGCACAGTCCCGGAACGGCGACCCGTACGGCCGATGCGCTGCAGGAACGAGGCGACGGAGGCCGGTGAGTCGATCTGGATGACGCGGTCGAGATCACCGACGTCGATGCCGAGTTCCAGGGTCGACGTGGAGACGATGACGCAGTCGCGCGCCTCGGCGAACGCCTGCTCGGAACGGGCGCGTTCGTCGACGGAGAGCGAGGCATGAGACAGGAAGACAGTCACCTCGCGCGCGCGGAGCGCCGCGCCCAGCTCCTCGACCTGGCGGCGCGAGTCGCAGAAGACGAGCCGCTTCTCACCTCTGTGCAGCGCCGCGATGAGCTTGGCCGCGTTGTCGAGGGAGCCGACGTAGTCGAGTTCCACTTCGCCCGCAGGTCCGCTGGACGGCTCGGGACATGCTTTCCCACCGAGTCCGCCGGCATCCATGGTCGGCAGGTGCACTCCTGGGGCTACCACCTGACCGGTGCGGTTGCCGACGCCCGCGCCTTGCAGCCAGTGCAGCAACTCGGCCGGGTTGCCCACGGTCGCCGAGAGCCCGACGCGCTGGATGGGCCGTCCGGTGACCCGCTCCAGCCGTTCGAGCACGGCGAGCAGGTGCCATCCCCGGTCGTCCCCGGCGAACGCGTGCACTTCGTCGACTACGACGGCCCGCACGCTCCCCAACAGGCGGGCCTGGTCGGTCTTGACGCCGATCAGCATCGCTTCGAGCGACTCGGGTGTGGTCAGCAGGATGTCCGGCGCCTCGGCCCGGATGCGCTGCCGTTGCGATTCCTTGGTGTCACCGTGCCAGAGCGCGGCGCGCCGCCCCAGCCATTGGGCGTAGGAGTCGACGCGGACGACCAGGTTGTTGAGAAGTGCCTTGAGCGGACACAGGTACAGCACGGAAGTGCCGGTCCACCGTTGCTCAGCCATCGCCGACAGCAGGGGGAAGCAGGCCGCCTCGGTCTTGCCGCCCGCCGTCGGCGCCAGAAGTACGGCGTCCTGTCCCTCCACGAGCGGCGTGATCGACGCCCGCTGCAGCGGGCGCAGATCGGGCCAGCCGAGGGTGTTGACGATGTGGTGCAGCACGACGGAGTCGAGTCGGTCGAGTACGTCGGCGTGCTGGTCACCCGGTGGCTTCTCGTCCGGGAGTCCCGCGTCCGCCATCAGAGCTCCAGGTCGATGTCGTCGGCCGACGCGGAGTCACCGGAGACCGTGGCGGCGAGATTCCGTTCCACATCGGTGAGTTCGTGGTCGGCGACGGTGAGCCGGTAGTGCTGTCGGGGGTCGAAGTCGTCGAACTGGTCCACCCGGTCGAGCACGTCCCCGACAAGCTTCTTCAGGAACAGCCGGGGGGCGACCCCGACCTTGCCGCCCAGCGCCCCGCCGACGGCCACCGCGAGGTCGGCGACATAAGCGTCGTCGACTACCTTGCGCACACGCTCGGGCATGTCCGCGGCATCGGCGTACAGGTCACGGATGGTGAGACCGAGCCCGACCAGGGACTCCTGATCGAAGCCGGGGAGTCTGATCTGCACGGCGCGCGGGTTGTCGAAGCGCGGATCGGTGGTGAAGTCGGTGGCCAGACGCTGAGCGAGCGGGGCCAGCCGCTGCACCCCCTGCTGGCCGTCGTAGAAGGCAGGGGTTCCTGTGATGACCAGATAGAGGCCGGGAAAGCGGCCCGAGTGCACCTCGTCGATGAGCTGTCGAAGGGCGTTGAGCGCCTTGTCACGGGCATCGGAGCGGACTCGCTGGAGTGTCTCCACCTCGTCCAGGACGACGAAGAGCCCGTTGTGCCCGGAGTCGCGCAGGACGGTGAGCAGTCCCTGAAGGAAGCCCAGCGCCCCGAAGTGGTCGAGGTCGCCGCGCACCCCGGCGGACCTGCGGGCGGAGGCGGCGACGTGCGGCTGGCCGCCGAGCCACGCCAGCACGGCGGCGGCGGTCGCCTCGTCGCCCTCGGCGAGGGCGGCACGGTAGCCGCGCAGCGCGGTGGCGAAGGAAGGGGCGTGCCGGGAGACCTCGGCGAGCCGAGCGACGAGCAGCTTCTCCACCTCGCCGGGCAGATCCGCCTCCGTCGCGCCGTCGGCGAGGGCGTCCTCCTCCAGGGCGTAGAACCAGGCGTCCACGACGGGGCGCAGCGCGCTGGGCGGGAAGCTCGAGGTGGTGAGGCGTTCGGTGAGCCGACGGTAGACGGTCTCCAGCTTGTGGAGTGGTGTCTCATTCTCGGAGATCTGAATCTCGGCCACCGCGAAGTTCCGGCGTTTGGCACGTTCCCCGAGCCAGCGCGTGAAGAACGTCTTGCCGGACCCGTACTCACCTCGCACGGCCTTGAACACGGACCCGCCGGACTCGACGGCGTCCAGTTCGGCGTCGAGGGCCGCCTCGAACCGGTCGAGTCCCGTGGCGAGCAGATCGAGCCCGCTCTCGGGTACGGCCCCGCGGCGCAGGGCGTCGACGACGGTACGGCGGCGGGCCGCGCTGACCTGCGCGGGGCGCCTGGATCCGATGGTGCTCACGAAAGCAGTCTTTCACCCCCTCGGGCATCGATGTACGAGAGCGGTACGTTCCGGGCGGCCCCATCGGTCACGCACGGCAGCTCCCGCGCGACGCCCCCAGTTCCGCGAACCGGTTGACGGTCGGCGGAACGCGCTGCTGGAATCACTCTCCGTACAGGCGGCACGGTGGAAAGTGGAGTCACATGGCGGCCCTCGACAACGTGAAACTGAAGGACGTCCTGGCGGACGTCGCCTCGGGTTCCTTACAACTGCCCGATTTCCAGCGGAACTGGAAGTGGGACGACGACCGGATCAGGGCGATCATCGCGACGGTCACGCTCGACTACCCGCTGGGTGTGGTGATGACGCTGCAGACCGGCGGCGCAACCCGGTTCCGATCACGCACTCTCACCGGTGCCCGGCCGGACGGGGATCCGGCGGCCGACCTGCTTCTGCTGGACGGGCAGCAACGCCTCACCTCGCTCTTCCAGGCATTGTGGCTGGACGCCCCGGTGGAGACCGCGGACGCCCGCGGCAAGCACATCCAGCGGTGGTACTACGTCGACATCGCGAAGGCGGTCGGGCCGTCCTCGGACCGTGACGAGGCCGTCGTGTCCGTCCCGGCGGACAAGGTCCTCCGCGCGGACTTCAACCGCACAGTGGTGCTGGATCTGAGCACCACGGAGGCCGAGTGCGCGGCCGGCCTCTTCCCACTGCACCTCGTTTTCGACGGTCCGCGGGTGAACGACTGGAAAAAGTCGTACATCAAGGCGGACGAGGACCGGAACTGGGACCTGTGGGGCCAGTTCGACGAGGCGGTCCTCCAGCAGGTCCGCGCCTTCCAGGTGCCGATGATCCGGCTGGCCGCCTCCACCTCCATGGACGCCGTCTGCGCGGTCTTCGAGCGGGTCAACACGGGCGGCGTGCCCCTGAACGTCTTCGAGCTGCTCACCGCGACCTACGCCGGGGACCGCGACTACGTGGAGCGGACCGGGGACTACTACCAGCTGCCCGAGGTGTGGCGGGAGATCAAGCAGGCGCTGGCCGCCAAGTACCCGGTCTTCGGACGCCTGGACAGCGGCCTCGAGAACGGGCTGAGCAGCATCGACTTCCTGCAGGCCATCGCTCTGGTGCGCACCTGGGAGCGGAAGCGGGACGGCGTCGGGACCACGGTGTCCTGCAAGCGCCGCGATCTGCTGGACCTTCCCCTGGAGGATTTCGTACGCCTGGCGCCGAAGCTCGCCGACGCCTTCGCCTGGGTGGGCGACTTCCTGGAACGGCAGTGCATCGTCCGGCCCAACGACCTGCCGTACAAGACGCAGCTCGTGCCGCTCGCGGCCGTCCGCGCCATCCTCGACACCGCGACGGACGGTCTCGGGGCGCAGGAGAAGGTCGAGCAGTGGTACTGGTGCGGGGTGCTCGGGGAGATGTACGGCGGCTCCACGGAGACCCGCTTCACCCGGGACGTGGAGCAACTCGTCCCGTGGATCGGGCAGGACGACCGGGCGCCCGAGACGGTCACGGAGGCGTTCTTCTTCGCCGACCGGCTCGACACCCTCACCACCCGCAACAGCGCCGCGTACAAGGGGATCTACGCCCTGCTGATCAGGCAGGGGGCGGTGGACTGGCACCACACGACCGCTCCGCTCAGTCCCGGCAGGCTGGACGAGTACAGCGTCGACGTACGGCAGATCTTCCCCAAGGCGTACTTCCGGCGGGGCGACAGCCACGGTCTGCCCACGAGTTCGATCGTCAACAAGACCCCCCTGTCCTACCGCGCCGCGATGGACATGACGGGTGCGCCGTCGTCGTACCTGTCCGCGATGATCGCCGCGTCCGACATGCGCCCCGAGTGGTTCGACGACGTGCTGACCACCCATCTGATCGATCCGGACACGTTGCGCGGGAACGACTACGAGCGCTTCTACCGTGACCGCTCCAAGCAGTTGCAGGAACTCGTGCACTCCGTCATGGGCAAGAGGACGATGCTCCGTGACCTGCCGGAGGACGACGCTCGATGACGACGAGGCCGCACGAGGGGGACGTCACCTCGCTCAAGGGCAGGGCCGTGTCGGTGCAGGAGATCCTCGACCTGTTCCAGGTCAGGGTCCGCGACCATCGCACGGTGCACCGGATCTCGCAGGCGCTGACGGACGCGGGGCTGACCACACTGCCGGACTTCGCCGTCTGCGGTCTGCGCAGCACCGTCGACGTCGTTCCGCTGGCGTCCGTTCCCTCGCAGGGCACACCCGTCGACCCGGACGACGAGACCGACGGGACGGACGAGGCACTGCCCTCACACTCCCTGCCGCAGCGGCTGCTGCTGGGCGACATTCCGTCGGCCCGGCGCGGACTGGTCTCCGTGGGTCCCGGCACGCCCCTGTCCCAGACGACGTTCCTCATGCGCACGAAGGGGCTCTCCCAGATTCCGGTGACCACCGGCATGGCCCAGGTGCACGGTGTCGTCACCTGGGGGTCCGTCGCCAAGATGTACGAGGCGGGGAAGCCGGCCACGCTCGACAACGCCATGGAGAAGGACTCGCTGCCCGTCCACGACGCCCGCCAGGAGTTCTTCGCCGCCCTCCCCGTCATCCGCGAGCACGGATACCTGCTCGTCCGCGGTGACGACGGCTGCCTCTCGGGCATCGTCACCGCCGCGGACGTCACCGACCGCTTCGAGGGTGCGGCGCGCCCCTTCTTCATCGTGGGCGAGATCGAGTCGCTGCTGCGCCGCTGCCTGGGCGCCGCCCTGGACACGGAGACCGTCAAGGCGGTCCAGACGAACAAGAAGCCGGAGCACCGCACCGGCCAGGTGTCGGACCTGATGTTCGGCGACTACCTGAGGCTCCTCGACGGCGACCAGACCAAGCAGTCCCTCGCCGAACGGGCCGACCGCAACTGGGCGGCACTGAAGTGGCCCAACATGCCCCGGGAACAGTTCATCGGCCTGCTGAAACGGGTGAAGGACATCCGTAACCGGATCGCCCACTTCGACGAGAAGCCGCTTCCGCAGGAGATGCTCGACGAGCTGACGACCTTCGCGAACGTGCTGCGGGCGTTCGCGCCGTGACGCAACGGATCGGGGCGCTCACCGAAGCGCCCCGAGCCGTGTCGCCGGTCAGCCCGCCCCGAGGGCGAACTGCTCGCGCAGCAACGCCTCGTGGAGCCTCACGGTGCGGCCGTCCGGCAGGGTCTCCAGAACCTGGACGCCGTCGTAGTTGAGGAGCTGCCGCAGGACGGCGGCGAAGCCGTCGCCCCGGGTCACCGGCATGCCGGCGCGCTGGGCGAGGGCGGTCACGGGCAGCGTGCCGCCCGCGTCCAGCAGGGCGGCGAGGGCCTTGTGCACCTGTTCCTGCTGCGGCTTGCGGGCGAGCCCGCCGAGCTGTGCCTGGTACGTCTCCGAATCGAGCAGTGCCGTCACCAGTACTTCGACGCGCGAGACGACGGTCGGGGTGAGCAGGGCGTCGTCCGCCCCGGCGGTCAGCGCGACGTCGAAGAGCGCGTCGTGCGTCCGGGCGACTTCCGCCTGGTCCTTCCTGGCCCTCCCCGCCGGCTTCTTGGCAGCGGGGCCCGCTGCGGCCGCCGGAGCGGCCGTGGGCTCGCTGCTCGGCCGTGTGGTGGCGGTCTCTTCCGGGGCCCACCACGGCGGCCGTTGGTCGCCCAGTTCCCGCCAGCCTTTCGGAGGTTCCGCGCCGAAGGGCAGGAAGGCGAGCACGGGGATGGTGACCTCGGCGAGGGAGGCCCCGCCGTGATAGCCGGCCTTGAGGGCGGTGTAGCGGGAGTCGGCGTCCCACAGCGCCACGATGGAAGCTCCCGGCTCGGGCCACACGACGCGCGGTCCGGTGAGGGCGATCTCCCGTTCGGCGAGCGGACCCGCCGAGGGCAGGCGGTGGCGTGCGGACGCGGGTTCGGCCGCGGTGTCGACCTTCGTGCCGTGCCGGTCGACGACGTGGCCGTGGTCGCTGGTCACGAGGACCGCCATGCCCTGGTCCGCCGCCACTCTCAGCAGGTCGCGCAGGCCGGGTACGTCATCGACCCGCCAGGCCCCGTCGCCGAGCTTCTGCTCCTTGGCGAGCCGGTCGTCGATGGCGTTGAGGACGACGGCGACATGGGTCCTGCCGTCGGCGAGCGCTTCGTCAAGCGCCGGGCCGAAGGTGTCGCCCGCGGTCTCGGTGCGCAGGTCGTCCTTGTGGAAGACGGCGGCCGGGGCTCCGCCCCACAGCTTCAGCGTGGGGAAGAGCCGCTTCTCGTCGGCCTGGGTCCCCTTCATCAGGGTGCCCGCGAAGAGCGAGGTGCGGGACACGGCCGTCACGGTGGGCAGGGCGGCTGCCATAGCCCGCCGCAGCGGCGCGCCCTCAACGGGGAGCGGGTCGAACTCCGCCCAGGAGCGGCGCAGTTCCTCACCGAGTTCGTTCGCTATGGCCGCACTCATGCCGTCGAGCACGAGCAACAGCACTCGGCGTTCCTCCCCGCGCGGGACGAGCGGTCCGACCACGCGGTCGAGGAAGGTCTCCACGGTGAGCATGCGGCCCGGCTGGGTACCGGCCTGCGTCCAGGAGGCCAGGTTCGCTGCGAAGGACGCGTCGATCTGCCGGCGGTGGTCCCTGACGCGGGCACCCAGCGTGTCGTAGGCGGCCTTCAGGACACTGTCCCGGTCGCCGCCCGCTTCGATGTGCTCCAGGGCGAGGTCCACCCAGCCGGTCTCGTCGACGTGCCGCTGTATGGCGTCGGCGACGGTGGGGGCGTCGGCGGGCGGATCGGTGGCCAGCCAGCGGGCGAGGCGCTCTGCCATGCGGGCCCGTTCGACGCGGGCCGACTCCTCGGGTTCCACGGCGAGCCGATGGTCCTGGAGGAGGCGTACGGCGTCCCCGACCGCGGGCGTGTCACCCGCCGTGAGGGCCTGGCCGACCGCGGTGAACCGGGCGTCGAGGCCACCGCGCAGGACGGGGCTCGCCGCGACGGCGTGTTCCGCGCCGAACTGGCGGGCCAGTACGGCCGCGCGGTCCAGCACGGTGCCGGTGGTGCGGCGTGCCTCGCGGGCCTGCTCGGCTTCGGTGCCGCCGGTGCGGTGTCCGGCCGCCAGCAGCGCGGTGACGTACTCCTCGGCGGTCTGCCCGAAGACGGTCACCAGGGCGTCGAGCTGTTCACCGAGTGCCGGGGGCCGGTCCCCGAAGTAGCGTTCGGCACGCCCCCGGGCCTGGTACGTCTCGGGGGCGGGGGCGGCGTGCTGCCACAGGGCCGTGCACACCAGGCCGAAGGCGGCGGCGTCCGCGCCGCGTTCGGCGTCGACGAGGGCGAGCAGGGCGCGTCCGGCGAGGCCCGCCTGGTCCTCCTCACCGAGGAAGGCGGCCAGTCCGGCGCGTTCGGGTCCGCGCAGGGCGAGGAACCGTTCGGGGGCGCCGGGCCTGGTCGACCAGTGCAGCAGGGCCCCGGCGTCGAGCCGGTCGTCGCCCGGGCGGCGCGGGCCGTCCTCGGTGTCGTAGCGGCCCAGGCGCAGGCGGCGCTGGGCGAGCGCGGTGAGGGCGTACTGGCGGGACAGCCAGCCGCCGGGAACGGCGGGCCAGCCGCCGGGCGGGGTGGCGTCGAGGAGCGCCTCGGCGGCCCAGTTGACGTCCTTGAGCCGGGGGTCGATCTGCCGGGCGCCGAACGCCTCGCGGACCACGTCCCAGCTGTCGACGGTGTCGATGCGCAGCTTGTGGACGCGGGCGAGGATCGCCGGGTCGAGCTCGCTCTGCTCCCGGTCGGTGAGGACGACCAGCACGGCGGGGCCGTGGCGGCGTCCCGCCAGATGGTCGAGGACGAGTTCGTGGACGGCCAGCGGTGAGGGCGCCGCCGCGACACCGGCCGTGCGGCCCTCGCCCCAGGCGGGTTCGGCCGGCCCGTCCCACTGGGGCGCGGACCGCAGCAGCACCACTCGGCGCCTGCCCCCGCCGTCACCGGTCAGGGAGGCGGCGAGGGAGGACTGCGAGGACAGGTACTGGGTGACGGTCGCGGTGTTCAGCCGGACGGCGCCCGGAGCGGCGGCGACGGTGTCCATCATTCGACGACCTTCCAGGTGATCTCGATGGTCGCGTCGGGGTGGCGGGCTGCCAGTTCGGACAGTTCCGCCTGGAGGTCAGCGGCGGCGCGCGCCACGGTCGTACGGCGGCCACCGGCCGTTCGCGCGGAGCCGCTGCCGGAGGAAGCCGGGGCGACGGGCTCCTGCGGGGTGTACGGAATGCGCGGGTCGCTGGTCGGTGTGTTCAGCGACAGGTCGTCGGCCGTGGGCTGCGGCGCGACGGGCGCGGGCGGCGGGACGGCGGCGGCCTGGGCGCGCTTCACCAGGGCGACGACCTCGCGCTGAGTGCGGGCCAGGGCGTCCCGCAGGTCCGCGGTGCGCTGGTCGTCACGGGCGACGTTGCGCAGCGAGTCGAGCAGCGCCGCGCCCTCGGGGCCGAGTCCGGCAGCGAGTTCGAGGGTGCTCCAGGGGGCGGAGGCGACGGCTTCCGCGACACCGCGGGCCTGCTTGATGGAGGTCCCGTACCGGTCGGCACTGGTCTCGCCCAGGTCGAAGGAGGCGAGGGCCTCCACGGTCTTCTTCGCCCCGGCCGCGCCCTTGCCGGCCTCCGCCGTGAGCGCGTCCAGCAGCTGCAGGGAGCGGCGGGCGAGGGCGAGGCGTCCGGTGTCGGCGGTCTGGTCGAGGCCGAGGAAGGAGGCGTGGGCCTCCAGTTGGTGCACCAGGTCGGCCGCGTGGTCGCGGTACGTGCGGGCCGCCTCGATGATCTGGCGGGCGAACTGGTTGACCATCCGGCCGCGCCGCAGGGCCGGCGGCTTCGCCCCGAAGATCGTCTCGAAGCGCTGCCGTGCGGTGTCCCAGTCCGCCTCTGTGGGCAGCGGCTGACTGCGCAGGGCGTCGTGGTCCTTGATCGCGGACAGTTCGGGCGCGGGGTCGAGGACGGTGCCGCCGCGCACCCACACCCGGTCGTCCATCTCGGCGAACGCGGCGACGACGAGCCGGGCGAGGAAGTCGGGCAGGCCGCGCGGGTCGGGCTTGTCCGTCCAGTCGGTCAGCGTGATCAGGGACAGGTCCCCGGTGACGCCCTGGGCGCTGGCGAGCTGGCGGAAGTGGTCGGCCCAGTAGCGGGACAGCTCGAAGTACGCCTCCTTCTGCTGCCCGAGGCGCAGGGGCCCCGCGATCCGCTGCATGAGTTTGCGGTCGGCGGCCGGGACCTCCACCCGCCCGTCACGCGCCTCGGCGGCGGCCCGGACGTGCGTGAACACCTTCTTGGTGTCGGCGGCCTTGACGGCGACACCGCTCCCGTCGGGGTCGAGGTCGGGGTGCGCCGGGTACTGGTGGGCGAGCAGCTTGCCCGCGACGTGCCGGATGCCGTCGTGCAGGCTCTGCCCGAAGGCCAGGGTGAGGCCGTCCACGTCGGGCAGCGGGACGAGGTGGTCCTCGAAGTCGGGCACGACGTCGGCCGGCTGCTTCTGAGCGAGCCCGTATGCCTGCTTGAAGGCACCCTTGACCTGCTTGAGCAGAGCCTCGCGCTGTGTTTCGAGGAGCCCCTTGGCGCGGCTGCGGTTGTCGGCGTTGAGGTGGCCGGCGTACTGGGTGTCGAAGCGGTGCTCGTCGGCGAGGGCCTTGTCGATGACGACGAGCCGCCGGAAGTCGGCGAAGCGCTGGGCGGACAGGTGCGCGGGCAGCCAGGCGACGACACGGGACCGCTCGCCCTGCTGGCGCTCGCGCAGCCGCTGGATGCGGTTGACGTCGTCGACCGGGCCCCACTCGCCCTCGTCGAAGGGGAGGTCCATGGCGATCCGCCAGCGGCCGTCCTCCTGCGGCATCAGGTCGTGGTCGGGCAGCTCGTCCTCGTCGGCGACGTTGCCGAACACGATCTCGGCGGTACGGGAGGTGCCGCGCCACACGAAGCCGAGCTGGTCGCTCAACTGCCCGTGCTCGACGCCCAGTTCCTCGGACAGCAGGCGTCGGGCGAGGGCGACCCGGTTGCCGGGGTTGTCGTTGACCTGGGCGTTGGCGATGACGGAGTCGACGTCGACGCCGGACAGCTCCAGCCGTACGCCGGGGTTGGCGTCGGTGCCGGTCTCCTTGATCTCGGGGAACCTGGCCGCCCACTCGGCGACCTTGTTCTTGATGATGCCGACTTCGGCGCCCGGGATGGGCGCGAGGACCGACCCGTGGTTCAGCGCGCCGAGCCGCCGGATGGTCAGCTCGGCCAGCGCGGGCACGCTGGGCGCGAGCGCCGACAGCAGCAGGGTGCACACGAGCCGGTTGTCGCCGACGAACATCCGGCAGCGGTTGGCGCGCTGCGGGTCGGTGACCGTCTCGGGGCTGGTGCGGTACTGCCTGACGTCGTCCTCGGTGATGTCGTACGAGCTGAGGAGGTAGGGCCGCAGCTTGGTCCTGTAGAGCTTGTCGGCGGCCTCGAAGACGACCTTCAGGCTGTCGGTGAACGGCTTGTCGCCGCCCTCCGCGATCACCGGGTAGAGGTCGCCGACGGGGACGAGCTGACCGAGCCGGATCTCGTCGCGGTGGTCGGCGAGCAGCTGGCCCATCAGCTTCAGACCGGTACGGGAGCGCTGCAGCGCGGACGAGATGTGGACGAGGGTGTCCATGAACGCCGGCGAGAAGGGGTACGTCAGCCGGAACGACTCCGCGTCCGCGCCGGTCGTGCCCTTGTCCGAGCCGAGGAGGGTGTCCCAGACCTGGGTGCCGACCCGCCTGGTCTGCTCGAAGGCCGCGTCGACGAGCCGCTCCGCGTCGGCGTCCTTCGGCTTGAGGATGCGGGCGTGGGCGATCTGCGGGAGGTTGCGGTCCTCCAGGGTGATCTGGTCGAAGCGGCCGGAGGCCAGGTTCAGGGTGTCCTGGATGGAGGCCTCCGCCGCGCCGGACACCTCCTCGCCGACGAGTTCGCGCAGGTCGCGCTGGCGGGCGATGAACGACACGACGGGGATGGCGCGGCGGGAGTCGCCGCCCTCCACGAAGTTCGTGATCTTGCCGGCCTCGCGGGCCACGAACTTCTGGTCGTGGATGAGGGTGGCGAGCCAGAGGATCAGCTCGTCCATGAACAGGATCAGTCCGTCGTAGCCGAGCGACTTGGCGTGCTCGGCGATGACGGACAGACCGGCGTCCAGGGAGATGAAGCCGTGTTCGTCCTCGGCGGCGTTCTGGGCGAAGCCGGGGAAGAGGTTGGTGCTCGCGTCGTTGACCAGCTTGGCGCGCAGCTCGGCCGGGGTGGAGGGGTTGCGCAGGTCGAGCGGGGTGCCGCCCTCGTGGTCCTCCTCGGCGGCGAGGGCGGTGTCCAGGAGCTGCGGGGTCCAGGCGAAGCCCTCGCCCCACTCGTCCGTCTCGTCGTCGTCCGCGTCGCCGCCGCCCAGGCCGCGGATGACCGCCTCGTCGCCGTAGGTGGCGCGGTTGGCCCGGATGTCGGCGAAGAGGGAGTCGGTCCGGTACACCTGCGGGGTCGGGGCGTCCGGGTGCAGCTTCTTGACGTGCGTGACGTACCTGCCGAGCACCCGCTGCTCGAGGGCCTTCGCACCGAGCATGTGGTACGGCACGAGCAGGAACTTCTTGCCGTCCGTGGTCAGCCACTCGTGCTTGGTCAGCACCGGGTCGAACTCGGTACGGGCGCGGGCCGTCGGGTCGCCGCTGAGCAGGGCGTACAGCACCGCCATGAAGTGCGACTTGCCGGAACCGAACGAGCCGTGCAGGTAGGCCGCCTTGGAGCGGTGCCCGTCGAGCGAGGACTTGATGAGCGCCAGCGCCTCGTCGAAGTTCTCCAGCAGCCGCTCGGTGACGACGTAGTCCTTGAGCGCGTTCCGGGCGCCCTCGGGTGTCGTCGCCTCGGCGAGCGACAGCACGAAGTCGGAGGTGGAGATCTTCTTCTTGATGTCGATGACATCGCGGAGGAGGGGCGGCTGGGCCATTACCGGTCTCGCTCTCCTTCTGGCGGCCTAGGCCGCCTCTCGTACTCGATCGTATGGAGATGTCTGCTGCTGGTTGGCTGCCTGATCAGACCCTCGGTATGGTCGATGGTATGGCAACCAAGAAGTACACCGTGACGCTTCCCGAGGAGCTCGCCGAGGCCATCCGGGCCGAGGTCGGCCCCGGCGGCTTCAGCCGCTATGTCACGCACGCCATAGAGCGCCAGCGGGAGCGTGAGCGGTTGCACGAGGCGGTGGGGTGGTGGGAGTCCGAGTACGGGGAGATCACCGAGGCGGAACTGGCCGAGGTCGAGGCCGAGCACCGCGACCTGGAACGGCAGCACGCCGAGCGAGCCGGCGCCTCCGAGACCGGTGAGCAGCCGCACGGGCCGAAGCGGGATGCCGCGTGACCGGAAACCGGGTCTACGTACTCGACAGCGAAGGGCTTTCGCAGTGGGTGCGCGGCGAGCGTCGCATGGGCGCCTACCTGAAGCACGCCGACGATGCGGGTATCCCGGTCGTCACCACCTCGATGACTCTCGTCGAGGCATACGACCCCACGCGCCACCTCCCCAAATGGCACTGGGCGCTCTCCAAGATCCGCGTCGAGCCGGTGACGGAGGAGATCGCCAAGGAGGCGACCGGCCTCCTGAAGGAGACGGGCCTGCACGGCCACAAGTACGCCATCGACGCGGCCCTCGCCGCCGTCGCCCTGCGGCAGCCCGGCCCGGTCACCGTGTTCACGTCCGACGAGGACGACATGCGCAAGCTGTGCGCCGACCGCGTGCTGGTCGTCAAGCTCTGAGCCGGACACGGCCCGTCCCCCTTCGCACCGGGTAGGCGGCGATACCCACGACGTGCCAATCCTACGGACGTCCGGACGCCGTCCTCCGCCGGTTCTTGCGGTTGTTCTGCCCGATACGGGTAGGACACCGGCGGTAGCGTCCGAGAACCGGGTTGGTGAACAGGCATGGCGGGAGGGGTTCCGTGGCGGAGTTGGTCACGCGGGAGACTGTCGAAGTGATGGTGGACTTCTACGGGTTCGCGCTCCAGGACGAAGACGACATGGAGGTTCCCGTCCCGTTTCCCGAGGAACGGGACGAGACCCGGCAGCGCCCCTTTCTGACGGTCTTCGACGGGCGACTGGACTTCGAGAGCGCCGGGCACACCCACGAGGCCACGCTCGTCTTCGAGGTATGGACAGGCGAGCCCCTTCCCGACGGAAGCGAAAGATGGGAGGCCCAGGGCGAGGCCGCGATCCACTCCACCAGCGGGGCGCTGACGGTGGAGACGATGTCGGGCGTCGGAGGCGGCCGCCTCGAGCTCGGGGCGGCCAAGGCGACCTGGAAGGTCCGGGCGTACTGTTCGGGCCGGGCCGAGGTGGCTCGCCGGGCCCCGGTCGAGGTGCCGGAGGGCGTGGAGCGCTACCTGGTGCAGTGCTGGCCCGCCGACGCGTGAAAGTCTGCCGCCCGGCGGGGCGGAGCGGGCAGTTCCGCCCCGCCCGCCGGGTGTCCTAGGTCATGAGATCGAGACGAGATACGCGTCCAGCTCAGCCCTCCCCTCGTACCCGTCCAGGATCCGGTTCCGGTCCATGAAGACCTTCAGGATGTTGCCGGCGGCACCGTTGTCGGTCTTGGGCAGCGGCCTGGCGGAGAAGTTGTCCTTCGGCTTGGCCGGCTCGTACGTGCTCTGCGCGGCGCCTTCGTAGGTACTGGCGAACGGGTACTCGTCGCACTCGTGCGGCACACCAGGGACGCTGGTGGCGTAGTTGGGGCCCCAGTACCTGACGCAGGTCGCGACGGCGGCGCTGCGGTTGGCTTTGTACCGCCTGGCGTCGTGCTGGAGGCGGTGCAGCGGCCGGTTCAGGTCGAACCCCGGCACGCGCTTGTTCGCGTTCACCGGCTTCGTCACCCCGGGCTTGGTATGTGCGTCCTTCAGGTGCAGCGCGACCGCGCGCTCGGGAGCGCCGGCCTTCGAGCTGTAGGGCAGGGTTGGGACCAGCGGCAGCGCCGCTCCGCCCTTCTTCTTCGGGTTGCCCCCACCGGTCTTGTTGAACAAGTACCCTGCGGCGTCCCACCGGCCCACCAACAGGCCGACACTGACGCGCTCGGTGTCCGGCGATACGTACGGTGCGGGGAAGCTCAGTTGGACGAACGGCTCGTAGGCCATGTTCACCACGTCGTCCCGGCCCGTACCTTGCCCTGCCTCCACCAGCACCGTGTGCTTGTACTCCGGCTTGTTCTTGAGCTGGTCGAAGCTCAGCGTCGGCGGAACGCTTCCGCCGTACCGCTTGCGCGCCGATCCGGGCCACATCTTCACGTCACCGTCGGTGTTGACCTTGAGTCCGCTGGTCTTCGTGGTACCCGACTTGCGGAAGTCGCTGAACAGATACTGCACGCGGATCGTCCGGTCCGCCTTCTTCGGCACCGTCTCGATCACCAGCAGCCGGAACGTGCTCTGTCCCACCGGGCGGCCACGGTGCGCCCAGGTCTGCACGAACTGCATCCCCGCGCACATGGCGTACCGGGACTTGACCGCGAACAAGCGGCCTTCTTGAAGCCCCTTCCAACACTCGTCCTTGGTCATGGACCGCGACGGCTCAGGGTATGTCGCCGCGAGAGGCACGCGACCGGCCATCTCGTCCGACATCCCCGACGGCCGGGAAGCCTTGCGCAACCCCGACCCGGCGGGCAGGACGGCCTCACGCGGCAGTTGACCGGCAGCGGTATCCTTGTCCCGCACAGCGAGCGCGGCCTTCCAACCGGCCCCCGACCGCTGCAGCGCCTCGAGCGTCGGCGCGGACGCCCCCACGGGAAGCGTCGTGGTCAACACCTCCATTTCGCTGCCACCCTGAGCGGCGGCCACGGCTCCGGGCGGTGACACGAGCGCCAGCACTCCAGTGACGGCTAACGCCGCCCCCGCCGCTTTCCGCCTGACATGGCGTTCACGTATCCAAGACATGCCGATCCCCCTCGAGTTGCGTGCCGAGCCGACGCCCGGCATGAACCCCTTCGTTCTATCGGGAAATCGAACATGTGTGATCAAATCGGCTTGGATTTATCGCACATATGGCCGAGTTCGGTGGGGGCGGGAACAAGCCCGGCAGGACCGGCCGACCGCGTCTCGGACGCTGTCCGCGTCCGCCGGACGGTCTGCCTGCTCGGCATCACAAGACCCGCTGGCGCACGATCCGTTCGGCTGATTGAGTGACAACTTCCTTTAGAGGAATGGCGACTTGGGGGTCAAGGCATGGCAGCAGATACCCACGACGGCGACGGCTCGGATCCGGAAGCAGCCGGACGTGGGCAGCGAGTGCTCGAACTCCTGGACAAGGCGATCGACCTCCAGACCCCGCTGGTGCGCAAGAACATCGCACGGGCCCGCCAGCGGAACCCGGAGGCGACACCGGCCCAGGTGATCCGCAGCCTGGAGCGTATGTATGTCAGCGCCCTGACCGGGACGGGTGCCGCGGTGGGGGGAACCGCGGCGGCGCCCGGCGTCGGCACGGGAGTCGCACTGGCACTGTCGGCGGGCGAGACCCTCTCGTCCCTGGAGTTGAGCGCCCTCTTCGCGCTGTCGGTCGCCGAGGTCCACGGAGTCCCCATCGACGAGGTCGAGCGCCGCCGGACGATCGTGATGGGAGTCATGCTCGGCGGCAGCGGCTCCACCACCATCGGCAAGGTCGCCGGACGTACGGGGCAGCACTGGGGACGCCAGGTCGTCGCCAAAGTGCCGGTCGAGACGTTGCGCCAGATCAACAGAGTCCTGGGGCCGAACTTCATCACGAAGTACGGGACCAAGCAGGGGATCATCGTTCTCGGTCGCGTGGCGCCGTTCGGCATCGGTGCCGTGATCGGTGGGGGCGCCAACGCTGCCCTCGCCGCTCTGGCGGTGCGGGCCGGTCGTCGCGCGTTCGGCCAGGCGCCTGAGTCTTGGCCAGGGCTGACACCTAGCACACCGCCGACGCCCGAGGACTCGCAAGTCTGATTCCTCGGTGCGCTGAAGGGCGTCGAGCACCCCGCCTACGGCCTACGCCACATGCTCACGGCTCGATACGCGCTCTGCCGGGCCCGAGGGCCTTACGAACCCGCTCCTTGTGGGCGCCCGGCTCCGGAGTTGGAGCAGGGCGCCGACGCGTGACGGAGCTGCTCGCGGGTTCGCCCGTCGTTCACGCCATGGGTGACGTCGGCCTACCCGTCCGGCCCCAACACAGAGGCGGGCCCGTCCCGCCGGCCGAGGACCCTGCTCGTGCCCTGCGCCTGTCAGAGTGCCGCGAACTCTATGAACGCGGTCCACGCCGTGGGTTGTACGGCCAGGGCGGCGCGGGTTGTGTCCTTTGAGTCGCGGATGTGGACCGTGCCGGGGAGGGCGGCGACCTCGACACATTCGCCGCCCTCCTCGCTGCTGTAGCTGCTCTTGCGCCACGCCGACTCGTCTATGTGCTGCTGATGTACGTGCGCGTTCATGGCTCTCCCAGCAACTTCTCTACGTACGCCAATGATTCACGAGGAGTGAGGGCCTGCGCCCGGATGATTCCATACTTGACCTCCAGCGCCCGGACCCGCTCCCGCTCCGTCTGCAGGCGGCTCACGTTCTGTACCTCGGCGTACGCGATCCTCCGCCCTTCCTTCGTCTCGATCAAGGTGAAAGGACCAGCCATTCCGGCGTTCTCCTCACGGTCGAGCGGCATCACCTGGATCTCGACGTTCCGCCGCTCCCCCGTCAGGAGGATGTGCTCAAGCTGGCCGCGCAGGACTCCTCGTCCTCCGATCGGACGCCTCAGCACGGCCTCATCGATGGCAAAGCTGGCGAGCAGCGCATCACGACTGGACAAGATCTCCTGCCGGGCCAGGCGCGCGGACACTCGCTGTTCGATCAGCTCGTCAGCCATGGGCGGTCGCATCATCATGAAGATGGCCCGCGCATACTCCTCCGTTTGCAACAGCCCGGGGACCGCCTGGTTCGCGTACACATGAAGCTCAACCGCTTCGGCCTCCAACTTGGCCGCGTCCCGGAAGAACGCCGGGTACTGAGCCCGAGCCACCTCCTCTTTGCTGGCACTCAACACCCCACCCGCGTCCAGCACTTCATCGACCCGGTCGATGAACTTCGGCGGCGGGATACGTCTCGCCTGCTCGAACGACGCGATCGTCGAGGCCGAGTACCCGGTCAGCGATCCGAGCGCCGCGCGGTCCATCCCCGCCCGCTCCCGGAACAGCTTCAACTGCCTCCCGAACACGCACAGCATGCCCGTTCCGACCTCGTACTCCGGCTGCTGAACCTCGTCGTCCACGCCGCAGCTCCTCTCGTACACCGCCCGGTCGGCCAACTCGGGGCCCGGAAACCGGTCACGCCCACCACCACGTACAAGCGCACCGCCCGCGTGTACAGCCCGTACTCGTCAGCACATCACTCCTGGTCAAAGCTACGCAGAGTCCGCGACCGTTTACCCCATGAAGTCAGCAACTCCCCCGAACGGGCATATGCCACGGCACCTCGCACCCGAACGCGAGTTCACCATGCGCTTCACCTCAACGCCTCGCGGTGCCCGCCTCGCTCGACGACTCGTCTCACACCGCCTGGACGACTGGGGCCACCTCTACACCAGCCACGTCAACGAAACACTCACCCTCATCACGGCGGAACTCGCCGCCAACGCCGTACGCCACGGGCACGTCCCCGGCCGGGACTTCCACCTTCACCTCGTCCTGGGCGAGGGCATCGTCCGGGTCGAGGTGACCGACACCCGCGCCGAGAAGCAGCCTCCGTCCAGCGCTCCGGTGACCGACTCGCTGTCCGAGTCCGGCCGGGGACTGCTCCTCGTCGCCGCCCTTTCGGACGACTGGGGGGTCGCCCCTCGCCATGCCGCCCCGGGGAAAACCGTGTGGGCGGAACTGCGCGTGCAGCAAGGAGGCCACCCGCGCACGCCCCGGGTGGCCCCTGAACCGACCGACGTCGAACTACTCCTGGCTACGGCTTCGCTGCTGCGCGACGACCTCGGGTCGCGGCCGGAGGACGCCAGGCACGGAGGTCGTCGTCGGTGAGTCCGTGCTCGCCCTGCTTCTGCTGGCGGTATCCGGCGAAGAAGTCAGCCGGGGAGCCGCTGTAGAGCATGTCGAACTCGTTATGCCACTGGGACAGCCACGGCTGGAGTTCCAGCAGGCCGGCGAGGAACGGCGTGATCTCCTCGGTGGACAGCGCGGTGTTGGTGAAGTACGTGGCGAGGGCCTGCGCCTGCTCGCGGTGGTCCCAGCCGGCCCACCCGTACAGCTCGGGGGTGGCGGCGTTGGTCTGCCCGTAGGAGATGAACCGCTCCTTGGGCACGTCGAGCTTGCCGCGCGCCCTCCAGTAGGACGGGCGGAGGAAGTCGGCCGAGGTGTACTTCGGCGGCACGGGAATGGAGTCCCGGATCTTCCGCTTGGCGGGCTCGTCGGGCGCGGCGTCCTCCTTGCGCTGGAGGTCCCACACCTCTTCCCAGTCGGCCCGCTTCTTCAGCCCGGAGGGCTTGTAGCGCAGGGCGGAGAGGAACGGCACGTGCTCGTCGGTGATCAGCTCGGCGACGACCTTCGCGAGTTCCGTGCGAGGCGCGTAGAGCTTGGCGACGGAGACGAAGTCCTCATCGCGGGAGAGGGCGTCAGTGAGGCGGCCCAGGGTGAGGATGGTGGGCTGACCGTTCTCGTCGAACCAGTGGTCGCGGTTCTCCATGCGGTCGAGCAGCCAGGAGCGGAGGGCCTTCTCCTGAAGTGCGTCCCAGCCCTCGGTTGCCCAGCGACGCTTGTACTCGGGGCGCTCGACCATACCGATGGCGCGGTTCGACTCAATGGCGTCGATGCGCTTCTGGACGATCTCACGGTAGGGGGCAGGCCAGTGGGCGGGGATCTCCGTGATGGGCGTGGAGTTGTGCCGCTTGAACCACTCGTCGCTGGCCTCGCCTGCGGCTACGCGACGGGCGAGGACAATCTCGAAGGCGCGCTCGCCGAGGGCGAGTTCAGGGATGCTTGGGTCGTCGGGGTCCTCGGATACTCGCAGGTCTTCGGAGTGGAGGTGGTAAAGGGAGTAGACCTGCCAGTCCAGCTCTTCTTGGAGGGCGATCAGGCGGGCCCGGGCAGACCTCCACGCCTTGCGGCCCTCTCGTAGCGAAGCACTCGAAGGGACAGCACCGGACGCCCTTATGGTCAGAGTCACCTCACTTAGTCGCCTCGCCACAAGATCAGCCGCCGCAGCAAACTTTACAGGGACGACACCGGGTAGCGGAAATCTTTCAACGTTACTGCCGTTGAATTGAAAGCTCCAAGACCAAGGTTGATCAGATTCACCGCCGCCCGATTCTGGACTCCCCCCCTTCTTATGGCAACTCATCTTTAGCCAAAAGGCAGCCGTAGAACTATTGAGCAACCCAAGGATCGCCAGGTGATCATTCTCCTTTGCGTTTTTACGCAGCTTAATCACTGGAGCAGTTCGCCCCAACACCGAGTCCGCGCGATTCACGAGGAAGTGATTGTGCGTAGCGATTTCAGCAAACGCGATAGACCAGGGATTTGCATCAACATCCTTAGGCAGTTGATGCCACTCCCACCAAGGGCGGCGATCGCTGAAATATGTACCACCGGAGAAAGTGGCACGATTCCCAAGTTCGGTTCGGTTGGGCCACAGGATACGCCCAATATTTGGCATAGCATCCAATGAGGCGACCATTCGCTCCTCATTATAGGGGTGAATCACATAACTGGCCTGGCGGGCCATATAATCGCGAACTTCATCCCCAAAGCTGATAGGCTCGATGAATTCTTCTTCGGCCTCACGCTTACGCAGAACATGCGAGGGAAGCGTGAGCGCTTCATCCGCGTGGGTGTCCCCATAGAACCCCACCCGAACAGTCAGAGCGTTCAAGGTTTTCACGCTTGCAGCGCTCAACAGCTCAAGGACTTCTAGGCCCCCATCTGCCAGAACCCAGGGCTTCTTACTGAAGTAGCGAGACCGCTCCAAGTCGTCGACGGAAACCCATGAGCTAACCGATCCTGGAGAATCGATCTGTTTTACGATGGCGTTCCACACAACACCGTCCTCAGCCCGTTCGGGAGAACCCGGTTCCCCTTGCACGCTTCGCACAGTACGGATGCTCGATGAGCGGTCCTTCCCCTCGCGGCTGGTGCCGATCAGGATGACGGTAGGTGTCCCGTGTCCAGGAATATAGGCACCAGACGTGTCAATTACTTCCGTCAGTTCGACCCTGTGCGCAAAATACTCCTCGATTAGCCTGGTGCCGAACTCGCGCTTCATGAATGAGTTCGCAGTGATCTGGCCCACCACGCCATAGCCGGCACCGCCAGCCACTCCCCGCTTGGCCAGATCGAAGAACCTTTGAGCAAACGGCACGGAGAGCGCGTACAAGCCAGCGCAAGCGTCATACAGCTCCCGATACAGTGCGTTCAGTTTTTTATCTTTGACCGCAATGTAGGGCGGGTTACCAACCACCACGTGATATCGCCCGGACTGCAAAATGCCCGGGTGCTCGTGCACGTCCTCTGTAGCGTAGGCGAACGAGGCCAGTGGGTCATCAAGACCATCTTCGTCCCCGCCCAGCGTGAGTTCCAACTGCCGGGCCTTGATGAGCGAGTCACCCACCGCCAGATGAACCGGCCACTCGTACTTCGCAGCCTCCGCCAGCGTCCGCACCCCACTCGCCGCCATAGCCGCAACCAGCAACCGGAACCGAGCAATAGCCACCGCGAACGGATTGATGTCTACCCCGTGCACCGAGTCCAGCGCAGCCCGCACCCGCTCATGCACATCCCGCCCCGGCTGCCCCTCCCCCCAAAGCCGCACGAGCCGCCGAAACGCCCCCAACACAAAGTGCCCCGACCCACACGTAGGGTCGATCATCTTCAGTTCCTCGTACCCGAACTCCCGCGCCGCGGGATTCATCGTCCGGTCGAGGATGAACTCCTCCACGAACTCCGGCGTCTGGAGCAACGCGTACGTCTTCCGCGCGGCCTCGCTCAGGTCCTGGTACAGGTCGCCCAGGAACCGCGTGTCCCACCCCTCCGTGCCGTCCTCGTTCAGCGGGTCGGTGAAGTCGTGGACGAGGACGCCCGCCTCATCCCTCCCTCGCCAGAACTCGACCAGCTCCCGCGCACCGTCATGCGACAGCGGGACCTGGTACAGCGGGTTGTGCCGCTTGTCGAAAAGCAGCCGACCCGCCTGCCCCTGCCCCAGCTCCTCGAACGCCTTCTCCAGCCAGCCCCGGTACGTCGGGTCCTCGTCCGACTCCACGTACGCGTCGTACCGAGACTCCGCCAGCTCCCGCCGGTCACCGTCCGGCCCCGTCAGGTACGGCTCCGGGATCAGCCGGTTGTCCTCGCAGAACCGTACGAAGACCGTCCCCAGCACCCACGCCACCGCGACCTGCGTGACCCGCTCGTCCAGCCACGAGGTCCACGTCGCCGCCGTACGCCCCAGTTTGAAGGCCCGGTCGTGCTCGGCCTTCAGCCGCGCTCCCACCTCCCCCAGCGCCTTCACCTGTCGCCCGAGGTCGGCCTCGACCGCCTTGACCTGATGCTTCAGGTCGTTCAACAGAGCCTTGCGGTCGATCACTTGACGTCTCCCTCGACACCACTGGCACCGGCACTCGCCGCGCCCTCGCCCTCACCGGACCCGCGATGGGCGTTGCCCACCCACGTGTCCGGAAGCTGAATCCACTCCCCCAGGCCGGCCTGGTACGGCACGGCCACCTGCCCGAGCCGGGGCTCACGCGACGGGTCGCTCTGCGGGACCAGGAGCCACAGCCCCCGCCCACCCCGCCGGGCCGCCGACGCCAGCCGGTCCAGGACGCCCATCGCGTCGTACCGCGCGAACACCCCGGCCTCCGTCAGCAGCACAGGACCGGCAGGACCGGCAGGGTCAACAGGACCAGCCCCATCGCCACCACCATCTCCCAGCAGCGCCGCCACCCGAGGCTCCACCGCGCCCCACGCCGTCCGCACGTACTCCGCGAACTTCACGGCACCCTTCGACCCAGGCTCGGCGGCGTCCGCCTTGAGCAAAGTCTCCCAGGTCGGCTTCGTGCCCGGCGTGACCTGCGCGTGCAGGGCCTCCAGGAACAGTTCCGTCACCGACACCGCGCCCGCGCCCAGCCGCTCCGCGCCCAGCTCCCGCACCGCGTCCCGTACCAACTGCTGCCGTACGGTCAGCACCCGGAACCCGTCCCGGCGGGCCGACGCGAGCAGCCGTTCCTCCGCGCGTACCGCGCCCGCGAGCTGCGGGTCATCCGCGTACCGCGTCACCGCGCCCGTACGCGTCGACTGGCGCCACGCGCCCGTCGTGAGGTAGCTGGACGCGTCGTCCACCCGCGTCGGCAGGTAGCGCAGCGTGCCCGTGTCCTCGCGCGTGTTCAGCGACAGTTCGAAGCCCGCGTCGCGCAGGGCCTTGGTCAGCGGGCCGCCCGTCGGCAGGTCGTGGGAGGTGCCGCCCCGGCCGTCGACCACGACCAGCTCGGGGAAGCGGGCGCGCACTCGCTCGTGCACGTCCTCTCCCGTCAGGCCGGGCTGCCGCCCCTCCGGTACACCAGGAATCCAGCGGACGAGCCCGGCCTGGGTGAGCCGCAGCGCCCGGACCAGCGGCAGGTCGCGCGGGTAGATCTCCAGGCGTGGCGTGGCGGCGGCGTTCACGGAGGCCGCCGCCGCCAGCTCCACCATGCGCCGCTCGTCCCAGTTCACCGCGCCCGGCGGCACCGTCAGCGCGCCCAGCTCGGCCAGGACCGTCGCGGCCGTCGGCAGGGTGTCCAGCTTGGTCAGCCGGTCCGCCGTACGGCCGAGGCGGGTCGCGTACTCCAGCAGGCCCGGTGCCGTCGGGGTGTCCGGGCCGTCGTCCTCCCGCACGTCGAGGGCGAGCAGGCCGGCGCCCAGGGACTCGTCCGTCGCCTTGCGGTTCGGCTGGTGCTGGAACTCGGCCTCCTGCGGCACCAGTTGCTCCACCTCGACCACGGCCCGTACGGCCGCCAGCGCCATCGCGCGCCGCTGCTCGCGCCCCGCGAGGTGCGTGCCGCGCCGGACCGCCAGGGCGTCCGCGATCTCCACCGCCGAGGCGACCCGCCCCATGCCGACCAGCAGGTCGATGATCTCCTCGCGCAGCGCCTGGACGGCGGGCTCCGCCTTCCAGCGCTTGCGCTCGTCCTTGAGCAACAGCGAGACACTGCCGTAGCTCAGCCCGAGGGCCTCCGCGACGTCCTTCTGCTTCGGCCAGACGCCGATGTCCGGCAGGACGCCGTGCTCGTCGGGCAGGCGCAGCAACAGCCGTACCATCTCCGCCTTGTTGCGGTTGGAGCCGTTGTTGTTGACGGCGGGCACGAAGACGGTGGCGAGGGTGTCGAGGCTGACCGAGCGCAGCGTGCGGACGGGCAGCGTCCCCGCCGACTCGCCCGTCGCGAGGTGGCCGACCAGGGCCGACTCGGCGGCCGTCAGCTGCTCCAGCTCCTCCTTGGCCTCCGCGCGGCCCTTCGGCGTGAGCGGCGAGACGGGGATCTCGCGCAGTCGCTCGCCCCACTCGCGCTGCCGCTGCTGGACCTCGTTGCGGGTCTTGGCGCCCAGGCCGGGGGCGTTGACGAGCTTGCGGCGGCTGTAGTCGAGGAGTTCGCCGACGGTCGTGATGCCCAGGCCGTACAGGAACGACTGCGCGGCGAGCGTCAGGCCGGAGACGGTCAGCGGGGTGTCCCGGGTGACCTCGGCGGCGAGCCGGTCGCGCTGCTGCTCGGCGCTCTCGGGTTCGGCGTCCGCGATCCCCGCCGCGGCGGCGCCCTGGGCGGGCAGGCCCTCCCCGGTCGTCGTGGGCGCCGGGGCCGACGCGCGGGCCCGGTGGCTGGACGGGACCGTCTGGGACGCGTCGAGGAAGACCTTGCGCCAGGCGTCCCGCATCGGCTTCAGCTCGGGGTACCGCTGGGCCGCGTCGCGGTGCAGGGCCTTCTGGAAGAAGGCGACGAGGCCGTCCCGCACGGCCGGGTCGAAGGCTTCGGCCGCGATCGTCGGGTACGGCCACTCCTTCGCCTCGGTCATGCGGGGCAGGACGCTGCCGTCGCCCCACTTGGGCAGCTCGCCCGAAGCCATCTGGTGCAGGGTGACGGCGACGGCGTACCGCTCGGCGTGCGAGTCGTAGGAGCCGCGGGTGATGGCGTCGACGAAGGGGTCGAGGTAGCCGTCGGTGCCCGCGTCGGTGCTCTTCGCCGGGTAGCCGGCGAGGGAGAAGTCGATGAGGACGAGTTCGCGGGTGCGGTTGGGGCGGATGCGGATGGCGATGTTGTCGGGCTTGATGTCGCGGTGCCAGACGCCCTCGCCCTCCAGGAAGTCGACGGCGCCGAAGAGGTAGTCGCCGTACGCCTCCAGCTGGTCGACCTGGAGGCGGCCGTTCTCGCGGAGCTGGCGGGCGACGGTCTCCTCGCGGCGGCGCGGGCGGGCCCCGGCCTCGCCGCCCTGCCCGGTGTCGTCGCGTTCGTCGCCGACGTACTCCAGCGCCAGGACCGTACGGCCGCCGATGTGCAGGGGCTCGGGTTCGACGAGGCGGATGATGCCGGAGTGGGGGCGCAGGCGGCCCATGGCCTCGGCCTCGCGGGCGAGGATCTCGCCCCGGCTGTCGGAGAGGGCGACCTTGAGCACGGCCAGGGGGCGGGTCTTGCGGGTCTCGGCCTGGAGGTCGCGGACGAGGAAGGCGCGGCTGGTGGAGCCGGTGCCGAGGCGGCGGCGGATCTCCCAGCGGCCGGCCAGCACGTCACCGGCGACGGCTTCCAGCGGGTCCTTGTCGGCGGTGGTCCCGTCCTCTTCGCCGGGCGCTTCCGTGCCGGTGGCGGCCGAGGCCGGGGCGGTCAGGGAGTCCTCGACGACCTCCAGCAGCTCCAGGAACTCGTCCACGCTGGACAGGCGCTGGCCCGGCCGGTAGGCGGTGGCGGCCTGCACCAGGTCGTCCACGTCCTCCGACAGGCCGTCGACGAGGGAGCTGGGGCGCAGGCCCTCGCCCGCCTCCAGGCGGGCCAGCAGCTCGGCCTGGCTGGCGGCCGGGGCCTTGCCGGTGACCAGCAGGTAGGTGAGGACGCCGAGCCCGTACACGTCGAGGTGGACCGGGTCGGGGTTGAGGGCGGTCAGCTCGGGGGCGAGGTAGGCGTCGGCGTCGTCGGCCAGGTGCATCGCGGACAGGGCGGTCGGCGCGAAGCGGGTCATGCCCTGGCCCTGGGAGGAGTCGCCGCTGCGCTGGGTGGCGATCTGCCAGTCGGAGATCTGCAGGTGCGGGGTGAGCCAGGCGGCCTCCTCCCCCACGGCCCGGCCCTTCCTGCCGCGCGGCCGGGGGACGACGAGCACCGAGCGGGCGGCGAGTGCCCGGTGGTGGATGCGGCTGGAGTGCGCGGAGCGCATGGTCTCGGCGAGCTGGCGGACCAGCGCCATCCGGCCGAGGATGTCCAGCTTCTCGCCGTACTGGACCAGGTACTCGTCCAGCTTCAGGGTGTCCGGGTGGTAGTCGAAGATCAGCGCGGGCCCGGCGGTGTGCCCGGAGGGGAAGTACTGCTTGAGCGCGACCACGCCCGGGTGCTTGAAACGGCCCAGGACCGCGGCCTCGCGCCGGGCGGCGTTCTCGACGGACTGACGCAGGGAGGCGTCGGAGCCGCGCTCGCTGAGGTAGATGCGGACCCGGGCGGCCTCGGGCAGGTCGCTGTGGCGGGCGAGGTAGTCGGCCCAGGTCTCCCCAGAGTCGAAGGACTTCCGCTCCAGCTCGTACGGGCCGACCTTGTACTGGGCGTCGCTCTTGCGGATGCCGATGTGCTTGAGGGCCGTCTCGATCTCGCGCGAGCCGATCGCGGTGATGCGGCGCCGCTCGTCACGCGGGGGCTGCTTGAGCATCTCGACCAGCTGGTGGACGGTGTACACGCCGTTCTGGTCGTGGGCGGGCAGGCGTACGCGCAGGCTGTTGTCCGTGAAGCAGACGGCCTCGGCGACCCAGACCCGCTTGTTGCCGGGCAGCGCGAGCAGGCCGGCCAGCTCCTTGGCCTTGCGGTTGACCAGGTGCAGCGGGTTGCCGTGCGTACGGCGGCGGCCACCGGGAGTGGTCTGCACCCAGGTGCCGTTCTCGGAGGTGACCGAGCCGTGCCAGTCCTTCAACTCGATCATGCAGACGCCGCCGGGGGCGACGACCAGCAGGTCGACCTCGCGGACATGGCCGGTGTTCGCGGTGAAGGTGAAGTTCGACCAGGCGCGCCAGGGATCGGAGTCCGGCAGCTTCTCCCGGATCGCGTCCAGGCCACGGCGTTCGTGATCGAACTCGGACTCGGTGACCGTGACCCACCGGCCTTCCCGCATGCCTGTTCCCCGCTCCTCGTTCCTTCCAGGGCGACCTTTTCCCATGGTCAAACCCTGCATGCAGATCCTAATGGCTGGCCACGACATGAGAAGAGGTCGTGAAGATCGGGCCAAAGAACATGACCGGGAGAATATCCGCTCATGTCGAACATTTACCCGACGCCGCGAACCGCCCAGCCGTCGACGCATCCGGCCAGGGCAGCCGTCAGGTGGCCTCGTAAGCGAGCTTCGCCAGGGCGAGCGCCTGCTTCAGGGTGCTTTCATCACGGATCTGAATGTTCACCCTGTACTGGTAATTCCCTTTGGTGAGCGGGTAGGCATCCGGTGCGAGCTGCGTGATCTCGTCGCTGTGCTGCAGACGAAAGTTGATCACGCCCGTCGACGCGAAGGAATAGGCGAAGCCTCCGTACTGGCTGCCCTTGCGGCGGAGTCGGAGGTAGCCCGAGTAGTCGAGCGGATCGCCTTCTCGCCATGTCTTGCGCTTGATGCCGTGGGCTCCCACGCTCTCCCAGGAGGCCGCCTCCGCCAGGAAGTCGACGAACTGCTGGGCAGCGGGATTGAAGGCGAGTTGCGCCTTCACCGTCTCCTGGCCCTCTTCAGGGACACCCGGCACATCGCCCTCGACGAGCCAGCCGAAATCGACGAAGTCATCGCTGTCGGGATCGGCGACCACCGTAGGCGGCCGACGAGTGGTGTCGACGGTCCCGGACTGCTGCCGGACAAGCTCGCGGACCGCCTCGGACGCGTCGAGCTCCTGCGGCGTGCCCTCGAAGCGGAAATAGGTGAGCTTCACGGTTCCCCCTGCCAATCGCGACCGTGCCCGACGGGTCGGACCTCGGTCACCAACCTCGTGAACGGGCTTCAACAGACCTTTGACATCATCGGGGTTGAGCGCCTGCGGCCGCAGCTTTTCGCAGCACTGTCCTCCCCGCCGAGGGGCCGCTGACCGGAAACACATTCGCCCTTCCCCTGTGTCCGTAGGCTCGCTCTTCCGTGTGCGCCCGGGTCCGGCGCATGTCAGGACGATGAGCCGATCACCTCGGGGTGGAGATGGCGCAGGAGTCGACCCGTCCGTATCCGGTGGGCGAGCTGCTGACCGCGGTCCGGCTGGAAGTCGCCGCCGAGCTGCGCAGTGCGAAAACGGCAAGGCCGAGCAAAAGGTGGCTTTGTCGAAGGGCCGACGTACCTCGCGTTCCGAAGGGCGGCACGAGTATCTGCTCGAGGGCCGCACTTGGCAGGACAGCCTCGACGGCAAGCCCGTGCTGGTCCGGCGGTCCCGCTCGGCCGGTGACTGGACGCCGCCGAGGCCAAGCGGCTTCCGGACGGCGGCGTCCGCCTGACCACAGCCGTGGACCTGGGGGACTCTCCCGCGAACGTGCAGATCCGCGAGGACGACGCGGCAGAATGGCGCACGCTCGCCGAGCGCCTGGAAGCAGTGGGACAGCCTGACCACCCGGTGCGTGCGGAAAGCGTCGGCTGGATGCTCGGCCGGGGCAGCCCGCGGGCGACCGGACTCCGGCCGGGGCCGTCGGTACCGCTGTCAGATCACCGCCGGCTTCCGTGTCGGCTGTCCCGCTAGCTCCCGCAGCTTCTCCCGCGTCTCCGGGTCCGTCGAGTACACGATCGTGCCGACCATGCCCCGGGTCAGCAGCACCTTGTACGTGTTGCGGATCAGGCGATCCACGTCCGTGTCGGATGTGGACTTCTTGAAGACCGGGTCCTTCGACGCGGTCCGGTCCGTGATCCAGCGGTCGCCGCGCCAGACCAGATCGGGGCCGATGATCACGCCGGACCAGTCGTACTCGAAGCCCTGGGCGGTGTAGACGCAGCCGACCTGTCCGAAGCCGGCCGGGTCGGTGGCCCACAGGGCGGCCGGGGGCGCGCCGGAGACGGCGCGGTCGCCGCGCAGGTTCCAGGGACGGGCCCAGTCGCCGATGACGACGTCGGGCGGGAGCGGGGCTCCGGGCCTGGGTTCCGAAGACCAGCGCCAGCAGTAGCCCGCGGACATGCGGGCACCGTAGCCCTGCGTCCGACGGGCCTCGAGGAAGGCTTCCAGCTCTCCCGGGCTGTCGGCGACGAGCAACTGCATGCGGCCGTCCGGCTCCCATCCGACCGGCCCGCCCGCCTCCAGGCCGAGAAGGCGGACCACCCAACGCAGGTAGGCATCGCTGCCGCCGCAGCGGAACTGGCTGTCCAGCGGGACGACATAGCAGGGGATGCCCCGCTTCGCCGCTGCCGCCTCGATCTCGGCCACCGTACCCATCTCACCCGGGCGTACGACTTGGTGCTCGTCGAGGAAGAAGACGGGCACGTGGGCGACATCGATGAGTTCGTCGATCTGCGCCCTGCCGGTACGGTTCTCGGCGCGGGTGTAGCGGTTGGCCGAGGTCTCGCGGATGCGGTGTGCCTCGTCGCAGATCAGGGCACCCAGACTGTTCTTCTCGGCGGTCATGAAGCTGTTGAAGTACTTGAACAGGTCCTGGACTTCCCGCTTGCGGGCTCCGGCGACCTTCCTCATCGTCTTCGTGAACGACTGTGAGCCGGTGGCGTGCAGTGCCGGGACTCCGCGCCGGTAGAGCTCACCCAGCAGTTGGAGAGCGATGACGCTCTTGCCCGTGCCGGGGCCGCCCGTGACGACGACGACTTCCTTGCGGTCGGCGTGCTTGGCCTTCTCGACGGCATTGAGCACCATGCGGTACGCGACCTGCTGCTCGTCCAGGAGGACGAACTGCGAGCGCTCACGCACCTCTTCGGCGGCCACGGACATGAGCTGCCTCGACGGCACCGTGGCGCCCGCACGGAGTTCGTCCGCCGCCTGGGCACCCAGATGCCTGTCGCTGAGCCTCGTCCGAAGGTGGTCGAGGAAGGCGCCGCGGCGTTCCTCGGTGAAGAGGAGTCCGCGGCCGTCACGCTCGATCTCCCGCAGCCCTGTCACACCGAACTCGGTGGCGTTGTGCAGGTAGGCCACTCCCGCGACCCGGTGCGCGCACTCCGCCACCGCGCCATTGAAGTTGACCAGGTACTCGCAGTAGCGGCGCACCTGCTCGATGGGGTTGAGGACAGGATGGGCGTAGGCGTCGACATGGCACAGAGTGGGGTCGTCCTCATGCGGCAGCGCCTGGCTCCACTGCTTCAGCTCCACCACCACGTAGGACGGTTCCCCCGTGACCGGGTGCACACCGGCGAGGACGACGTCCGCCCGCTTGCTGTTCAGCGGGAGCGCGTACTCCAGCATGACCTCCACGTCGCCGAGGCCGGCGTCGTTGAGCGCGGCGGCCAGGACCGGGATGCTGCGCTCCCAGGAACGCACCTCCGAGGCGCCTGGCCGATAGCCGTGCATGTGGACGAACTTGTCGGTGAGGTGCAGGAACAGCGAACCGTCGAGTGCCATGACGGCGACCGTCTTGGCGGACGCGCGGAACAGCAAGGACTTCCCCCAGGCAGCACGAAAAGACTCGTGCGGGTGGGGGCATGTCCTTCGAGACTCCACCGGGGCGGAGCGGAAGCCCGTCGGGCCGCGTTGACGATATGGGTGAGCGTACCTTCCGGCACTGACAGTCGTACCGGCCGAATGGGGCCGACAGGCTCTGCGGGCCCTCCGGACGATACGAGGAGAGCCCACCGCAGCGGATCAGGAACCCTCGGCGGGCATCAGGCCACCCTCCGTCTCTGTCAGATCCCCCGCGGCGATCAATGCGTCGATGTCGCCGGTCAGCGCGTCCCGGATATCGGCTCCGAGCCGAGCCCACCCGAAGAAGCGAGCAGCCTCTCGCAGCAGATCCTCGCGGTGCACGCCCGGTCCTTCGTCGACCACGTTGGTGAGCACGAGCTGCCGCTCCGCCGCGGGAACCTCGGCGACTCGCCGGGCGCACCGCTCCGTCGGCGTGCGGGCGAACTCCGTCTGGTGGCCGGGCCTGTCGTACGCCGTGCCGACGTGAACGATCTTGCCCTGCTTGAGCAGGCGGCGCAGAGCCCGGTCGATACGGTCGCGAACCACCTGGCCGGCTCGTCCGAGGCCCCACGCAAGACGGACGCGGGTGTAGATCACTTCCTTCTCGACGGGCCCTTCCACCTCGACCACGCACAGCGCCACGTCCGCCACGACGTCGAGGGCGTCGGGGTCCTGCAACTCCACAGCTCGCATGCCCCGCTGGCGGCCGGACCTCTCACGTACCGCTGCCAACAGAGCAAGGTCGACGTCCTGGTAGGGACGGCTCCAGGGCGCGGGGCCGGCGTCGACGGTCACGAACTCCACTCGTGGGACGGCCGGCCCGCCGGACGGCCCTTCCGCGGGCTCGCCGCGCCCGGTGCTCATGGGGCCGCCCTCGCCGTCCTCGCCGTCCGCCGAACCGCCCCCGTTACCGCTGGCGTCCACCGGGGCCACGGGCGATGCTGCCCGCACCGTGTGCGGATCCTCCGCGCATGCCGCCTCCACCGCGGCGCGCAGTCGCGCCATCGCATCCCGCCGGTTCCGGTACCAGTCAGTACCCCAGATCCGATGCAGCCTCCAGCCCAGGTCGCGCAGGACCGCTTCTCTGAGCCGGTCACGGTCCCTCGCCGCCCGCGAGGAGTGATACATGGCGCCGTCGCACTCGATGCCCAGCGCGTACGTACCGGACGCGCCTGGGTGCCGTACCGCCATGTCGATGCGGAACCCTGCGACCCCCACCTGCGGCTGGACCTCATATCCCCAGCCGCGCAGGACGGCGATGACCTCCTCTTCGAAGGGGCTCTCCGGAGCCGCGTCCGGATCGGCGGCCTCCGTCTGAAGGATCGCAGGACCGTGCTGGGCGTACTGCAGGTACCGCTTCAGATGCTGGACGCTCTTGTTGGCGCTGTCCGGCAGGTCACCACCGTGGAAGGAGGCGACGACCTCCATGCGGCGCCGGGCGCGCGTCACGGCGACGTTGAGTCGTCGCCAGCCGCCCTCCCTGTTGATGGGCCCAAAGGTCGACAGCAGCTTGCCCCGGTGGTCGGGGCCGTAGCCGATCGAGAGGATGATGACGTCGCGCTCGTCGCCCTGGACGGTTTCGAGGTTCTTGACGAAGAATCCGTCGAGCCGGCCCTCCGTGAAGTGGCGGTCGAGGTCCGGGCGGGCCGCCCTCGCCTTCTGCACCGCCTCCTCGATCGCCTCCGCCTGCGACTTCGACAGCGCGACCACTCCGAGGGTGTGCTCGGGACGGGTGTCGAAGTGGTGGATGACGCGCTGGGCCACCTTGGTGGCCTCGATGGGGTTGTCGCTGCTTCCACCGCGGTCGTAGACGCCGTCCGCCTTGATGAACTCCACGCCGATGTCCGGTCCCTGTTCCAGCGCGCCTGGGAAGGTGACCATGGAGTTGTCGTAGAAGTCGTGGTTGCTGAAGGCGATCAGGTTCTCGTGCCGACTGCGGTAGTGCCAGCGCAGGGGCAGACCCCGCAGGACTCCGCTGGCCTTGCACAGGTCGAGGATGGACTCGAAGCTGTCGGTGGCGTCGTCGTCCCATTCATCTCCGTCGTCGCTGTCGCCGGTCGCAGAGAAGAACGAGGTCGGCGGCAACTGCTTCTGGTCACCCGCCACGATGAGGGCCTTGCCGCGGTAGACGGAGTTCACCGCGTCCTGGGGGAGCACCTGAGACGCTTCGTCGAAGACGACGACATCGAACTCGAAGTCCGGTGGAAGGAACTGGCTGACCGTCAGCGGACTCATCATGAAGCAGGGCTTGACCAGCCGTACGACATCACGGGTCTGCTGCAGCAGGTGCCGTACAGGCATGTGACGACGCTGCTTCTCGGATTCGCGGCGGATGACGGCGGCCTGCCCGACCGAAGTCCGTCGAGGGCGGCGGGAGTTGCACGCGGCGATGACCTCGGCGTGTGCCGCCGCCACCAGATCCTGATCCGCCCTCTGGAAGCGTTTCACCAACTGGTCGCGTTCCACGGCCCGCATCGGCCTCAGCCTCTGGTCGGTGGCGAGCTGGTGCTCGACCCAGGCGGTGAGGACCGCGCGTTCCATCGCGGCGGGGAAATCCTCGGCGGAGACCTCGCGGCGTGCGAGCTGGTCGGGGAGCCCGTCGAGGTGGTAGCGCCGCAGCAGGGTCAGTGCGTCAGCGCAGCTGGTCCACGCTTCCGGACCGAAGGGGTCGCGGTCGAGGCGGGAGAGGACGGACTGGGCGGCGGTGAGGCAGTCGGCGAGCTCGCGTCGCAGCTCTTCGGACCGCTCAGGCTCGAAGCAATCGACGAGTGCCTCGCGCTGACGATTCCAGTCGCTGGCGCAGGACGCTACGGACGGATCGGGCGGCGCGGCCAGCATGAGCCGGGCCGCAGTCGGCGACAGAGGAGCGGAGTGGCCGCCATGTGCGGTGCGCCGGGTCTTCTGGGCCCAGTCCACGGCATCCAGGATCGCATCGCGACTTGTCCCGGCGCCCTGGTAGAGGGAACCGAGGAGACTTCGGTAGGTGGCGTCGTTCTCGGCGAGAAGGGACTCGGCGTCGCGGGCGGAGACCACGGCGGCCACCGCTCCCCTGGCCCGGGACAGGGTGAGGCCCGTCCCGTCGTCCATGACGCGGGCGGTCGAGCGGATGAGGTCGGCCGCGTCCTCGAAGGGCTCCACGTGCGCGCGGAGCCAGCTCGCCGCACGGTCCAGAGGCCGGGCGGCGAGTGCCGTGCCGACCGCCGCGAGGTGGGGCTGCCCGGTGCACTCCTGCCACAGGTCCAGGTCACGGCGAATCTGGCGGACCTGCGCGAGGAGTTCGCGCGGTTCGGGCCGACCGTCGGCAAGTACCTTGACGAGGCTGTTCCGGCGCTCCGGTTCCGCGAGCGTGCCGGATGCGAGACGGGCGACAAGCCGAGCCGAGTCCAGGGCGGCCCGCAGGGCCTCGGTGCTCAGATGTCCTTCAGTGGCGTACCTACCCAGCGACTCGCGCTGAAGCCCCGTGGTGTACGGGCCCGGTTGCTGTCGCATCAGGTCAACGCCGCGGCGCAGGAGCTGTCCCGTCGGCTCGTAGCCCGTCACGCCGTTGGGCGCGGCGTCGTGCAGGTCGTCCGCCTGCGTGTCGAGGCCCCGATACCAGGGGCCGAGAAGGCTGCGGTCCGCTACCGCCTGAGCGGCGAACGCGGCGGTCTCCTCCTGTGCCGCGTGCGCGGCCGCGACCGCCGTGCGCGCGGAGGCGAGCGTGTGCCGGGAACCGGGGCCCTCGTCCCGGCGGCCGACAGAGGTCACGGTGTCCAGCAGTGCGACAGCCTGCCGCAATGGGGTGAGATGGGCCCGCAGCCACCGGGCTACGGCGTCGAGCGGCTGCTTGGTGAGGTCAGCCGCATGCGGTGCCAGCGACGGACTGTCCAAGCCCCCTGCCCAGGTGGCGAGCTCGCCGCGCAGCGACCTTCCCTGCTCGACGAGTACGGGATGCGGCTCCCGGCCGTCGGCCAGGTGAGTGGCGAGCAGCCCGCGGCGGTAGGGGTCGGCGACGGTTTCCGGCGCGAGGGCGTGGACCGTTTCGGCGTGTACGAGCGCCCTGCGCAGTGCCGCGACCTCGGGCAACGCAGCGCCGCGATAGCGGCCGATCAGCTCGGCGTGGGTCGTGGCCAGCGACCGCAGCTTCCGGTGCGCGGCACACCAGGCGTCTGCCAGTGGCAGCTTGTCGTACAGCTCGCCGCGCCACGAGCCGCCGTGCGTCAGGCCGGCCACGAGTTTCCGGTCTGCCCGGATGCCGCTGGACAGCATTCCGGCCAGTCCTTGGCGGCCTTCAAGCAGCCGGTGGACCGCTTCGGGCAGTTCGGGCGTGGAGACGACCTCGGGCAGGAAGGTGTCACGCGCCGCCGCCTCTGCGGCAGCCAGGTCTTCCGCGGCCGAGGAGATCTCCGCGACGGCTGCCCGGACACCCGGAAGCGCCTCGGGGTCGAGCCATGCTTCGAGCATGCGGTCCGAGGCTGTGGCCAGCTCCACGAGCGTGGCCAGGTCCTCGGCCTCGGACGTCGCCTGTGACCGGTCGCACCCGAGCCGTTCGGCCACGGAGTCGGCGTGCTCGGCAGCCGTCTCAAGGGTTTCGGCGAGCGTGTCGAATCGCCCGGCCAGCTCCGCGGCCTCGGGGCCGGTCAAGGACGCGATGTCGGCGCCAGGCGGTTTCAATGCGGCGAGGGCCTGCTCGTTGGCCGGTCGCTCCGCACTCGTCTCTGGACTCAGTTCGGCCCATCCCGGGCCCGCGTGGCCCGTGGCCAGGGCCTGGGCGGCGAGTACCTGGTCCCGTCTCGCGAAGAAGTCGCTCACCGCGTCGGCGACCCCTCTGACCGCCGCCTCCTCCGCCTGCGCGGGGCCATCAGGGACCAGCCACTGTGCAAGAGGGCGGTGCTCGGTACCGGCCACGGCGATCACGTCGCACAGATGACGTGCTTCCTCGGGGCTGACGGGATTCGTGAGCCCGGTGAGGTGGCTGACATCGATGAGGCTCTGGCGGGTCCGCTCCAGCACACCGGCCGTCGCGTCGAACTCCCCAGCGAGCTGTCGCGCTTGCTCCTCCGTGAGTCCGGCGAGGTCCAGGCCGCGCGGCGCCATCGCCGAGAGCGTCTTCTCGGCTTCCCCCGGCACGGCCGTCAGCCTCGTCGACAACTCCTCCCATCGCTCGCCCACCGTCGCCCGGACGGCAGCGCTCGTACGCTGCACCTTGCGCAGTTCCGCCAGGAAAGCGTCGACCCGGTCGTCCACCTCGTCGGCGAAGGCATCCGTGGTCAGCCATGCTTCCGGGACAGGACTCCGGACGTCGAGCAGCCGTAGGAGAAGGATCAGCCGATCGATTCCGCTCTGATCTGTGTGAGGTGCACCTTCGGGTGCGAGATCCCGGTACCGGTCGACCGCTGTCGCGAGCGCATCCCGCGCCGCCTGGGCCTGCTCAAGCACAGGACGTGGATGCGGCAGACCGGATCGCAGGTCCCGCCAGGGGAACGACGGATCGGCGACCGCCTCCCAAGCGTCGGAAATGGCTTCTGTCGCCTCGACGATCAGGCGCAGGTCCTCGTCGCCGAACGTCGCGGCGCGAAACGTCGCCTCTGCCCCCGTGGGAGTGCCGTCGCCTTGACTCAGATAGGCGACCGGCGCCTCGGACAGTCCGGCGACGCGGCCGAGCACATCGTGCAGGGTCCGTCCCAGCGGGTCGCGGACCTCGTTCATCGCTTCGGCGTAAGCGCTGAGGGCGAGGCGGAGTTCCCTCGCCTGGGCCAGGGTCTGCTCTGACAGCTGCGGCGCGCGCGGCTCCTCCGCGAGAGCCCGACCCAGCTCCTGGGCCACCGCTTTGCGGCTGGTGTTGTGGCTGTGGAGCGCCAGGGCGTACGAGTCGAGCCCGACCGACTTCAGCCGGTCGAGGACGACGTCGAGGGCCGCCGCCTTCTCACTGACGAAGAGCACACTGCGGCCGGCGTGCATCAGACCGGCGATCATGTTGGTGATCGTCTGGCTCTTGCCGGTGCCGGGCGGGCCGTCCAGGACGAACGACTGTCCGGCCACGGCTGCGGCAACGGCCTGCCGCTGCGAGGCGTCGGCGTCGAGCACGAGCGGACTGTCCTCGGGCGGGCTCAGTTCATCGATCCGGCCGAGCTCGATCTCCTCGAAGTCGAAACGGTCGGAAGCGAGTCCTGAGTTCGGGCCGAGAGCCATCGCCCGGACGAGGTCACTGCCGAGAACCCGGTCCTGGTTGTCCAGCAGGTCCTGGTACATCGACTCCTTGTGGGAGGCGAAGAGCGCGAGCACCACACGGTCGGAGAGCTGCCATCCCGCCTTGCCCGCCACCGCGCGAGCCGCGGCGGAGAGCACCGCCCCCAGGTCCGAAGGATCCTGTTCGCCGACCGGCGTCCAGTCGATATGGAATTGCTCCAGCTTCACCTTCAGGGCGGGGTTGAGGCGCGGCTCCTCCTCCTCGCTCGCCCTGAGTCGGATCCGGCCGTTGCGCGCACGTTCGATGACCACCGGCATCAGGACCAGGGGAGCGTCGCTGTCCGCCTCGGCTCCGTCCTCACGCCAGCGGAGCATGCCGACGCCGAGGTTGAGGGTCCACAGGCCGTAGTCGTTGAAGACCTGCGTCGCTTTGGCGCGCAGGCTGTTCAGCGCGCGCAGAAGAGCAGGCGCCGTGGTCTTCTGTGTGACGATTCCGTCGGTGCGGTCGCCCTTCTTCGCCAGGACCACGTCGCCGGGTTGCCTGCCCTCGTCGGCCGCCGGCTCCTCGTCCGGGAGCGGCGCGAAGTCCCAGCCGCGGGCCAGGCCTTCGACGAGCTCCTGTGCGGACGGGGTAGAGATCTCCAGTGTCGCCGACTTCGTGTGGCGGAAGTTGAGCAGCCGGTTGCGGCCGCTCAGGTCCACCAGAGAGGTGCGCCAGCTCTCGAGCATCGCCTTGAGGCGGTCGAATTCCTGACTGCCCCCGAAGGCAACCGAGTTCGTCACGCTGGTCCCTGATGTTGTCGCTTCTGGGTCGACGGAGCACCGGCGTCGGCGGCAGTCCCCTCCGACGCCTGCGCAGAGCGAGGCCACAGAGATCCGTACTGTCCCGGTGGCCGCGCAAGTCCCGCTAATCCCCCCTGGATGCGAAATTCTACGGTCAGCTCACCAATGCGTGAAGCGATGGCTACGGAACGTCTACTCCACAGCCGCGAGGTCTCCGCGCGGCCTGGCCGCAAGGCCTTCCGGAACAGCGAATGGAGCACACCGACTCCGTCGCCCGGTCCCGCGACCTCGACGGCCGCCTCCTGCCCGGCACGGGCGTCTGCTTCAGGCCGTCATCGGCCCCAGCCACCGCGGCCGACCGGGACGGCCGGGTGAGAACCCAAGGGCAGACGAGTCGGGCTGTACGCCGGGTTCTGTTCCCCGGTTCCCTCGCGGGGGCCGGGGCGACGGCCATCCATCTAGGACCGGCGTTGCCGCCGGTCTCGTGCGGTCTACCCGCGGACTCGGGCGGGCAGCCCTCGAACGTCCGCGCAGAGCCGCCTTTTACAGCGGCTCCTCTTGACCTTGCTCCAGGTGGGGTTTACCTAGCTGCCCAGGTCGCCCTGGGCACTGGTGGTCTCTTACACCACCGTTTCACCCTTACCCGGTGCCTGAGCGCCGGGCGGTCTGTTTTCTGTGGCACTGTCCCGCGGGTCACCCCGGGTGGCCGTTAGCCATCACCTTGCCCTGTGGAGCCCGGACGTTCCTCGGGAAGCCCCCTGAGGGACTTCACGCGGCCGCCCGCCCGGCTCGTCTGCCGTGGCGACCATGTTACCGGCCTGCGAGGGGCGGCCGTGGCCAGCACCGAACCGGCCAGGATGAGGGTGAAGGCGACACCGATCGTCGCGGTCAGCTCCTCGCCGAGGAAGAGGACGCCGGCGGCGACCGCCACGGCCGGGTTGACGTAGGTGATCACGGTCGCCCGGGTCGGGCCGGCCTCCTTGATCAGCTCCAGGAACGCCACGAAGGCGAGCGCCGTGCAGAGCACGCCCAGGCCCGCCAGCGCCGTCAGCGCCTGCGTGGAGGGCATCGCGGACGGCCAGGTCACCGCCGCCGCGGGGGCGTAGACGACCGCCGAGAACGCCAGACAGGGCGTGATCAGGTGCAGTGTGGGGACGTTCCTGAGCCAGCGGGCGGCGATCAGCGGTGCCGTCGCGTAGCCGACGACCGTCACCAGGACCTCGGCGAGGGAGCGGGCGTCCCCGCCGGTGAGGTGGGGGACGGTCAGCACCGCCACACCGCCGAGTCCGACGGTCAACCCCGCGATCCGCCGCGCACCCAGGTGCTCCGAGGCGCCGAAGAAGCGGGCCATGGCCACGCCCACGATCGGCACGCCCGCGATCAGCAGGCCCGCCGTGGAGCTGGACAGATGGCGTTCGGCGTCGGTGAGGGTCCACCAGGGGCCGACGATCTCGATGCACGCGAAGGCCAGCATGGGGCGCCAGTGGGCGCGGACAGTGTCCATGAGGCCGCGCTGGCGGAGCGCGAAGGGCAGCAGGAGCAGGGCGCCGATCACACAGCGCGCGAAGACCACCGTCGACGGGGACAGTTCGTCCACCGCGACCTTGATCATCAGATAGGGGATGCCCCAGACGACTCCCATCAGGGAGAACAGGAACCAGCCGCGTGCAGTCATGCCCCGAGTCTCGGCCGGATCAGCCCCTGCCGTCTTGAACGCTGTTGCGGTACGCGGCCGGGGTCACGCCCAGCACCCGGCGGAACCAGCGCGTGAGATGCGCCTGGTCGGCGAACCCGACGAGCGGGGCGACCTCGGCCGGCCGCAGCCCCGCCTCCAGCAGCCCACGGGCCCGGCTGACCCGGTGCTGCGCCAGCCACGCGTACGGCGGCACGCCCATGGTCGTCCGGAAGGCGCGCAGCAACTGGTAGCGGGACAGGCCCAGATCCGCGGCGAGGTCCGCGAGGGAGGGCGGGGCGAGCAGCTCGTCAGCCAGACGGTCCCGTACGGCGAGGGCGACGCGGTCGGCGCCGGGGACCAGGTCGAGGGTGGCGCGGGCGGTGGAGTGGCGCCGGGTGAGGGCCGTGAGCAGCCACGGCAGCCGCGACTCCGCCTCCAGCGGGTCCGGACAGGTGGCCAGCTCGGCGTGGGTCACCCGCAGCGCGGCGGTCAGCTCGGGGTCGTCGAGCAGCGGCTCCCGGAAGTGCGGGGTGCCGGTCGTGCCCTCCCGGAGCAGTGCGGGGTCGGCGTACAGCGCCCGGTAGGCGTACCCGTCGCTGCCGGTGGCGGGGCCGCCGGTGTGCATCTCCCCCGGTTCCAGTACGACGATCGAGCCCGGCCCGGTGCGTATGTGCCCGCCGCGGTAGTCGATGATCTCGGTCCCGCCGACGCAGACCCCGATCGTGAACTCCTCGTGCGCGTGCGGGGCGTAGACGTGCCTCTGGAAGCGGGCGGTCAGCAGGTCGAGCGACGGGCCGCACCGCCCCAGCCGCGCCCTCGTCCACCGTGCCTGCTCCGCCACCCCGTGCCCCCTTCCGGTCCACAGGGTGCAACGCCGGGAGGGTCAGAGAAAGTCCGCGGTCTCCAGGTCGAAGCCGAAGGGTTCGGGGAGGGGGAGGGGTTTGCCGAAGGGGAGGGTGATGTGCTCGCGGTAGTCGTGTCCCTTGGGGTCGCTGAAGAGCGTGACCGAGGCGGCGTCGCGGTCGACCAGCAGGTAGAGGGGGATGCCGCCCCGGGCGTAGCAGCGGCGCTTGACCTCACGGTCGGCGGCCGGCTTGGAGGAGGTGACTTCGAGCACCAGGGCCACGCCCTCGCAGGGCATCCAGGGCTCGGCTCCCCGGTAGAGACGCCGCTCCATGGGGGCGAACGTTCCGTCCGGGATGACGTGGTCCCTCGGGCTGCCTTCCAGCTTGAGGCCCTTGTTCCCGGAGAACTGCATGTGGGTGAGCGATCGCCTGATCACCTGGCTCACGATCAGCCCGATGTGGTCCTCGTGATCCCCGTCCGGCGGCGGTGTCACAACGATCTCCCCCTCGATCAGCTCCGCCCGGAATCCTTCCGGGGTCTCCAGGGCGAGAAAGCCCTCCAGCAGGACCTCGTCCTGCGTGAGCGGCTCATGGGCGACGGCAGTCATGTCACGCCCCTCCTTCGGTCGCTCGCCAGGCTGGGACATCGGCTGATCACCTGTCCAAGAGATCGGGAACCGTTCCCTCGATCGTGGCACACGACGTCACGGCACAGGCCCTCAAGCAGGCACGAACCGTACTTTCGCCCTGGCCGGGTCCGCTTCGGTGAGGCGGACGCGCAGGCGCTCGCCCAGGGGGAGGGCGTCGCCGTCGACGCGGCCGACGATCGCCGGGGACTCCAGGTGGACCGTGCCGGTCGTCGGCCTGTCGTCGGCCAGGTCGATCACGCACGCGTCGAAGATCTCGCCCACGCGGTTCTCGAGCAGGGCCGCCTCGACGATGTCGATACTGCCGCGTTCGACCTGGGCGGCCCGGCGGCCACCGCCGGCCATCTCCCCGGGCAGCGCGTCGAGGGCGGCGAGGACCCACTCGGGCACGGGCTGCCCGGCCGCCGCGGCGAGGCAGATCTCGGTGGTGTAGCGGTCGGCCAGGCGGCGCAGCGGGGCCGTGCAGTGGGTGTAGGGGGCGGCGACGGCGGAGTGGGTGGTGATCTCCGGGAGGTCGAAGTCGCGGAAGACGGTGTAGCCCGCGCCGCGCAGCAGAGCCGTGCACTCCTGGAGGAAGGCGGCGTGCCGGGGTTCGCGGGGGTCGAGGGAGCGCACCAGCGCGGCGTACGAGACGTGGTGCGGCCAGTCGACGCGCAGGGCCTTGGCGCTCAGGCGCAGCCTGCCCACCGCGCCGTCGGGGGCGGCGGGGAGGGTGCGCAGGACCCCGGTACCGCAGGTCAGCATCAGGTCGGCGGCCGCCATGCCGGTGAGCAGGGAGAGCTGGGCGTTGAAGCCCTCGGCGGGCAGCGGGGCGCGGTACGCGAGGTCGTAGCCGTGGTCGTGCTCGGTGATCTCCTGCTCGGGCACGTTGAGGGAGATGCCGCCGCGGTCGGCCTCCAGTGCCTCGCGCAGACGGCCGACGGTACGCAGCAGCTCGAGGGGCTCCTCGGCGGTGCCGGAGTCGAGCTCGCGCTGTACGCCCGCGTAGTCGAGCCTGGCCCGGCTGCGCACGAGGGCGCGCCGCAGGTCGACGGCGAGCGGGTCGCCGTCGGCGTCCAGGTCGATCGTCCACAGCGCGGCCGGGCGGGTGTGTCCGGGCAGCAGGCTGGCGGCGCCCTCGCCGAGCACGGGCGGGTGCAGCGGGGTCCTCGCGTCGGGGAAGTACAGGGTCATGACCCGCCGGTGGGCCTCGGCGTCCAGCGCGCCGCCGGGGACGACGAACGCGGCGACGTCGGCGATGGCGTACCGGACGCGGTAGCCGGTGCCCTGCCGGGACAGGTGGAACGCCTGGTCCAGATCGGTGGAGGTCGGGGGGTCGACGGTGGCGAACGGGATGTCGGTCGCGTCCTCCACCGGGAGGGCGGGGTCGCGGGCGGCGCGTTCGGCCTCGGCGAGGACCTCGGGCGGGAAGCCCGCCGGGACGCCGAGCTCGGCGCGGAGCGCGGCGAGCGCGGCCCGCAGGGGGGCTTGCGGGGCACCGGTCACGCGGATCGGACGGCGGGGCATACAGCGAGCGTAGGGCGGGGCGGGCGGGGCGGCACGCCGTACGCTGTCCCGAGCCGACCCGAAGGAGAAAGACCCGTGCTCGTCCTGCTTCCGCCCTCCGAAGGCAAGGCCGCGTCCGGCCGTGGCGCCCCGCTGAAGCCGGAGTCGCTGTCGCTGCCGGGGCTGGCCGGGGCGCGGGCGGCCGTGCTGGAGGAGCTGGTCGAGCTGTGCGCGGCGGACGAGGACAAGGCCCGTGAGGTGCTCGGGCTGAGCGAGGGGCTGCGGGGCGAGGTCGCGAAGAACACGGAGCTGCGCACCGCGGGCACGCGTCCGGCCGGGGAGGTCTACACGGGTGTGCTGTACGACGCCCTGGGCCTGGCCACGCTGGACACCGCCGCGAAGCGGCGCGCCGCGCGCTCGCTGCTGGTCTTCTCCGGGCTCTGGGGCGCGGTGCGGGTCACCGACCGGATCCCCTCCTACCGCTGTTCGATGGGCGTGAAGCTGCCGGGGCTGGGTGCGCTGGCCGGGCACTGGCGGGCGCCGATGGCCGAGGTGCTGCCGGAGGCGGCCGGGTCGGGGCTGGTGCTGGACCTGAGGTCGGCGGCGTACGCGGCGGCGTGGAAGCCGAAGGGTGAGGTCGCGGGGCGTACGGCGTCCGTACGGGTGCTGCACGCGCCGACGCGGAAGGTGGTCAGTCACTTCAACAAGGCCACGAAGGGGCGGATCGTGCGGGGTCTGCTCGCGGCGGGTTCCGTGCCGGGCAGTCCGGCTGAGCTGGTGGAGGCCCTGCGGGAGCTGGGTTACACCGTGGAGGCGGAGGCTCCGGGCAGGGTGGGGACGGCTTGGTCGCTGGACGTGCTGGTGGACGAGGTTCACTGAGCTGGTTCGCGGGCTCGTGTCTGGTGGTGCGCTGCTCGCCGTGGGCGTGGGGGGCGGGTGCGGGTCCGTCGTGGTGTTCGCGCAGTTCCCCGCGCCCCTGGGGGTGGTGGCTTGCCAGTTCTGCGGGTGCGGGTCCGTCGTGGTGTTTGCGCAGTTCCCCGCGCCCCTGAGGGGGGTGCTCGCCTGCCGGTTCTGCGGGTGCGGGTCCGTCGTGGTGTTTGCGCAGTTCCCCGCGCCCCTGGGGGTGGTTGCTCGCCGGTTCTGCGGGTGCGGGTCCGTCGTGGTTGGTCGCGCAGTTCCCTGCGCCCCTGAGGGGGTTGCTCGCCGGTTTCGCGGGTGCGGGGGCGTCGTTGTTTTTTGCGCGGTTCCCCGCGCCCCCCAAGCGGGGGCGTTGCAGGGTGTGCAATGGGCTTTGCGTGTGTTGGGGGGTGTCGGCAGGATGTGCGGCATGGCTGTCTCCGTCCTGGACCTCTCGCCCGTTCTGCCTGTCGTGGTGGTGGACGACGTCGCCGATGCCGTGCCGTTGGCGCGGGCGCTGGTCGCGGGTGGGCTGCCGGCGATCGAGGTGACGCTGCGGACGCCGCAGGCGCCGGAGGCGATCCGGGCGATCGCCGAGGAGGTGCCGGAGGCGGTGGTCGGGGCCGGGACCGTCCTCGCGCCCGGGCAGGTGACGGCCTCGGTGGCGGCCGGGGCGCGCTTCCTGGTCAGCCCCGGCTGGACGGACGCCCTGCTGACGGCGATGCGCGGGTCCGGGCTGCCGTTCCTGCCGGGGGTGTCGACGGTGTCCGAGGTCGTGGCGCTGCTGGAGCGCGGGGTGCGGGAGATGAAGTTCTTCCCGGCACAGGCCGCGGGCGGCACGGCGTACCTGCGGTCGCTCTCCGGGCCGCTCCCCCAGGCCCGGTTCTGCCCGACCGGCGGGATCGGCCCGGCGCTCGCTCCCGACTATCTGGCCCTGCCCAACGTCGGCTGTGTGGGCGGCAGTTGGATGCTGCCGGCGGACGCGGTCGCCGCCCGCGACTGGCCGCGCGTCGAACGGCTCGCGCGGGAGGCGGCGGGGCTCAGCGCAGGTGCGAGGTGTCGTTGAACAGCCGCACGCTGGCGTTGCCGTCGGCGTAGTAGGCGATCGCGGAGAGCGAGGCGGCCGACAGTTCCATCCGGAACAGCGACTCGGGCGGGGCGCCGAGGGCCAGCCGTACCAGCGTCTTGATGGGCGTGACGTGCGTGACCAGCAGGACGGTGCGGCCGGCGTACGCGGCGATCAGCCGGTCGCGGGCGGCGGCGATCCGCACGGCGGTCTCGGCGAAGCTCTCGCCGTCGCCGGTGGGCCGGGCCTCGGGGTCGGCCAGCCAGGCGTTCAGGTCCTCGGGGTACTTCTCCCGCACCTCGCCGAAGGTCAGCCCCTCCCACGCGCCGAAGCCGGTCTCCCGCAGCCCGTCGTCGACGGTGACCTCCAGCCCGAGCCGGTCGGCGACGAACCCGGCGGTCTCCCGGGTCCTGGCCAGCGGCGAGGCGACGACGTCCTGGATCGTCCCCCGCCTGGCGAGGGCGGCGGCCACGCGCTCGGCCTGCTCACGGCCCACCGCGGAGAGGGACGGGTCGGTGCCGCCGCTGCCGGAGAACCGCTTCTCGGGCGTCAGCGGGGTCTCGCCGTGGCGCAGCAGCACGAAGGTGGCGGGTGCGCCCATGTCGGCCGGGGCCCACCCGGGGGCTGGGGCGGCCACGCTCTTCGCGGCCCGCGCGTCGGCCCCGGTCCTGGCCTCGACCCCGGCCTCGACCTTGACCTCGGCCCTGGTCTCGACCTCGGCCCCGGCTTTGACGTTGGCCTCGACCTCTGCGGCCGGGGCCTTCTCCCTGGCCGGGGAGGCCGCGGCCCGGGTCCGACCCGAAGTGCCCGCGTCCATCGCCTCGTTCGCCAGCCGGTCTGCGTGCTTGTTGCGCTCCCGGGGGATCCACTCGTAGGTCACGCGGTCGGCGGGGAACACCCGGCCCGCCTCCAGGGCGAGCGGCTTCATGTCGGGGTGCTTGATCTTCCACCGCCCCGACATCTGCTCCACGACGAGCTTGGAGTCCATCCGGACGTGCACGACGGCCTCCGGGTCCAGCGCACGGGCCGCGCGCAGACCGGCCAGCAGGCCCCGGTACTCGGCGACGTTGTTGGTGACGACCCCGAGGAACTCCGACTCCTCGGCCAGGGTCTCCCCCGTCACCGCGTCACTGACCACCGCGCCGTATCCGGCCGGGCCGGGGTTGCCCCGCGACCCGCCGTCGGCCTCGACGACGAACTCCCGCACGCCCGGGGCCCCTTACAGACCGGACTCGGACGTACGCACCAGGATGCGGCGGCAGTTCTCGCAGCGCACCACGGTGTCGGGCGCGGCCTGGCGGATCTCGTTGAGCTCGGTGATGGCGAGCTCCTGGCGGCAGCCCTGGCAGGTGCGGGCGTACAGCTTGGCCGCGCCGATGCCGCCCTGCTGCTCGCGCAGCTTGTCGTAGAGCTTCAGCAGGTCCGCGGGGACCGAACCGGCGACGACCTCGCGCTCCTTGGTGGCCGTGGCGGCCTCGCCGTCGATCTCCTCGAAGGCCGCGTCCCGGCGGGCGGTCGCGTCGTCGATCTTCGACTGGACGGAGGAGACCCGCTCGGTCAGCTCGCTCACCCGCTCCTGCGCGGACTCGCGGCGCTCCATGACCTCCAGGACGACGTCCTCGAGGTCGCCCTGCCGCTTGGCGAGGGAGGCGATCTCGCGCTGGAGGTTCTCCAGGTCCTTGGGGGAGGTGACCGCGCCGGAGTCCAGGCGCTGCTGGTCGCGGGCGGCGCGCTGGCGGACCTGGTCGACGTCCTGCTCGGCCTTGGTCTGCTCGCGGGCGGTGTCGCTCTCCTCGGTCTGCGCGGCGACCAGCAGGTCACGCAGCTGGGTGAGGTCCCGGGTCAGCGACTCGATCTCGGCGTGCTCGGGCAGCGAGCGGCGCTTGTGGGCGAGCTGCTGGAGGCGTACGTCGAGGGCCTGGACGTCGAGAAGGCGGATCTGGTCGGCGGGCGCGGCGTTCAGTTGGGGGCTCCAAGGGAAGGGGAGTGGATGGTCCAGGGGTCGGTGACCGTCTTCGAGACGTGGACGCGCAGGTCCCAGCCGTGGCGGTCGGAGATCTCGTCGAGCTGGGCGGCGGCCAGCTCGCACCAGGGCCACTCGGTGGCCCAGTGCGCCGCGTCGAGCAGCGCCAGGGGACCGTGGGCGCGGGCCTCGGAGACGGGGTGGTGGCGCAGGTCGGCGGTGAGGAAGGCGTCGACGCCGGCCGCCCGGACCTGGTCGAAGAGGCTGTCGCCGGAGCCGCCGCTGACGGCGACCGTGCGGACGACGGCCTCGGGGTCGCCGGCCACCCGGATGCCCTGCGCGGTGGCGGGCAGACGTTCGGCGGCCCTCGCGGCGAACTCGCGCAGCGGCAGCGGATGGTCCAGTTCGCACACCCGGCCGAGGCCCCGGCGCCCGTTCGGGTCGGTCGGGTCCGGCACCAGGGGCCCCACGACCCTGAGGTCGAGGGCGCCGGCCAGGGCGTCGGACACGCCGGGGTCGGCGGTGTCGGCGTTGGTGTGGGCGACGTGCAGCGCGATGTCGTTCTTGATCAGCGTGTGCACGACCCGGCCCTTGAAGTGCGAGGCCGCGACGGTCGTCGTACCGCGCAGGTAGAGCGGGTGGTGGGTGACCAGCAGGTCGGCGCCCAGCTCCACCGCCTCGTCGACGATCTCCTGGACGGGGTCGACGGCGAACAGGACCCTGATGACCTCCTGCTCGGGGTCACCCACGACCGTGCCGACCGCGTCCCAGGACTCGGCCCGCTCGGCGGGCCACAGGTGGTCGAGCGCGGCGATGACTTCAGACAGACGGGGCACGGGGAAAGGCTACCTGGCTGCGCTTTGCGCCTGAACCGGCGCCGCTCCCGCGGACACGGCCGCCCACCGCCGCGGCTCCCCGGCCTCCGGCCGCGACGGGCCTCGGCGGCGGCAGGAACGGGCTGGATCGCGGGCCGGAACCGGCTTCGGACGACGGCCGGAACCGGCCTCGGACGACGGCCGTGACGGGTCCTGGCGTACGGCCGCGACGGCCCTCGTGGACGGCTACGGCGGCCTCACCGCACACCGCCGAGCACACACGCCCCTGTTCCCTCAGGCGAACCGCGGCCCGGCCACCCCTTCGTGTGAAGGGCCAGCCCGGCGGTCCCACGTCTGTGCGTGCGAAAACTAGCTTCGTCGCCGGAGGTGACCGAACGATGACTGCCTGTGCGATCGAACCCGCCGCGGCGGACGCGGAGGACCGCGGACCGGCGACGGGGTGTGTCATCACGGCGGACGGTTCCTACGCCGCCCGCCTCGCCCGCAGCGGCGACTCCTGGTTCCCGGAGCGCTGGACGCTGGGCCCCGAGCCGTACGCGGTACCGCTGCCCGGCGACCAGCCGGAGGAGCCCGGCACCGAGGTGCAGCCGCTGGCCGACGGACGGGTCCTGATCAGCCGCCGCACCGAGGGACGGCAGCTGTTCTCGCTGCTCTACCCGACGGGTCCGGGCACGGGTGAGCTGCCGCTGGGCGCGGTGGAGGGCCGCGCGCGGCTGCTGCCCCCGGCCCCGGGCGGCGACCGGGTCTACGCCCTCACGGTCTCTCCGGGCGCCGGCGAGGTGTGGCTGGTGGCGGGCGGCGCCTTCGGACCGGAACTGGTCGCCGAGATCCCCGGCCGCTGCTCGGGCGGGGTCTGGCTGGACCGGGCGGGCCGGCTGCTGGCGCTGGACCGCGAGGTGGCGGGCGTGACCAAGACGGTCGCGGTCGACCTGGCCCGCGGCGGGCAGGTGTCGCCGCTGCTCCAGATCTCCCCCCACAGCGACGACCGGCTGCTGTGCGCCGACCCGGACAGCGGTCTGCTGCTGATCGGCTCCGACGCGCCCTCGCCGGGCGTGGAACGGCTGGGCTGGGGCGTGCTGGGCAGCACGCTGCCCGTGCGGTTCCCGGAGAGCCTGCGCGGGGAGGGCTGCGCGGTCACACCGTTCGCGATCCAGCCGGGGCAGGTGCTGACGCCGGAGGGCTGTGCGGTGGCCCTGCGGGTGGACGGGCCGGTGGGCAGCTGGGTCGGGGTGTGGCGGCCCGCCGAGCGCCGGGTGCGTCATCTCGCGCCGCCGCCGGGCTGGCTCGCGGGCTCCGGGCTGTGGACCGGGGAGGGCGTGCTGCGTCTGCCGTACGTCACCGAGGGCGCTCCCTGCGGTGTGGCCGAGTGGCCCGCGCCGTGGGCGCGGACCGGGGGAACGACGGGGGCCGCGGGTGCGACGGGACCGGGGGATCCGGTCCGGGACGGCACGGCCGCCTCGGAGGTGCCCCCCGACCCGGACGACGCCCCGGGCGAGCCGGCGGAACCGGACCCCCCGGCTCCCGTCGCACCCCGTCCCGTGCCGCTCGCCGAGGCACCGCTCGGGCGTCTTGTAACGAAGTAGTGGCGGTTGGCGTGGCCGCCTGGATTCGACCCGAGGTGTGCCGGTTAGACTCCCCCGGCTGTAAGAAGATCATGTTTGACGGGGTGAATTCTTCGATGAGCGACGCCAGTACGTCCCAGCGGCTTTCCGCCGACGTCCACGACGCGGTCGGCCACGGCAGACACCGGGGCCCGGTCTCGGTGCAGGACACCGAGTCGGCCCCGCGTGGGCGCCACCGCAAGCCGGCGGAGCAGCCGGCCGAGACGGCGGCGGCCTGACGGCCGGCCGGACGGTACGAGTCCGCGGCCCCGCACACCACCCGGTGTGCGGGGCCGCGGCCGTTCCCCCTTTGGCTGCGCCCGTTCCCCCTCCCGCCGCAGCCGACCCCCCTCCGGTCACAGCCCGTTCCCCCTCCCGCCGCAACCGTTCCCCCTCCGGTCGCGACCCGCCCGAATACGGCCTCAGCTCCGCTTGAGCCCGAGCACCTCCGCCGCCGCGAAGGTCTCGCCGTCCGGCCGGGCCGCGTAGTACGGCGTGAGCAGCGCGTCGAGCTCGTCGTACGTGAACGTCTCCTGCTCGCTGTCGAACTGCGCCCGCACCCTCGGCCGTTCGACGACGGCGACCATGCCGCCGTGCACCACCAGCAACTGCCCGTTGATCCGGGCGGCGGCCGGTGCGGCGAGATAGCCGACGAGCGGGGCCACGTGCTCGGGGGCGAGCGGGTCGAGGCCCTGCTCGGGCGCCGCGAGGCCCGCGAAGACGTCCTCGGTCATCCGGGTGCGGGCGCGCGGACAGATGGCGTTGACGGTGACGCCGTACTTGGCGAGCGCCAGGGCGGTGGAGGTGGTGAGGCCGACGATCCCGCCCTTGGCCGCCGCGTAGTTGGGCTGCCCGGCGGAGCCCGCCAGGAACGCCTCCGAGGAGGTGTTCACGATCCGCCCGTACACCGGCCCGCCCCTCGCCTTGGACCGCTCCCGCCAGTGCGCGGCGGCGAAGCGGGTGGTGTTGAAGTGGCCCTTGAGGTGCACACGGACGACCGCGTCCCAGTCCGCCTCCGTCAGGGAGAAGACCATGCGGTCGCGCAGGATGCCCGCGTTGTTGACGAGGATGTCGAGCCCGCCGAACTCCGCGACGGCCAGGCCGACCAGCGCGCCCGCCTGGGCGAAGTCGGCGACGTCCCCGGTGTGCGCGAGCGCGGTGCCGCCCGCCGCGCGGATCTCGGCGACGACCTCCTCGGCGGGCCCCGCGCCGGCCGCGCCCGAGCCGTCCCGGCCGGGCTGCCCGTAGTCGTTGACGACGACGGCCGCGCCGAGCCGGGCGAGTTCGAGCGCCTCGGCCCGGCCCAGCCCCCGCCCGGCGCCGGTGACGATCGCGGTGCGCCCCTGGAGCGGCGGGGACATCAGATCTCCACGCAGGTGCGCAGGGCGGCGCCGGTGCGCATCTGGTCGAGGGCCTCGTTGATCTCGGCCAGCGGCACCCGGTGGGTGATCAGGCCCTCCAGGTCGATCCGGCCCGCCCGCCACAGGGCGATCGTGCGCTCGTAGGAACGGAGCACGTCGCCGCCCCCGTACATGGACGACAGGATCCGCTTCTCGTCGAAGAACAGCTCGAACATGTTGAGCCGCAGATGGTCGTCCATGGCGCCCGCTCCGACGACGACCAGGGTGCCGCCGCGCCGGGTCGTCTCGTAGGCGGTGCGGGCGGTGGCCGAGCGGCCGACGACCTCGAAGACGTGGTCGAAGCCCTCGCCGCCGGTGAGCTGCTGCTTGGCGTCGGCGAGTTCCTCCGGCGCGACCGCCCTCGTGGCGCCGAACCTGAGCGCGGCCTCGCGGCGCGAGGCGACCGGGTCGACGGCGACGATCTCGGCGGCCCCCTTGAGCCGTGCGCCCTGGATCGCCGAGATGCCGACGCCGCCGCAGCCTATGACGGCCACCGACGAACCGGCGTCCAGGTCGGCCGTGTTGAGCGCCGCGCCGAGCCCGGTGGTGACACCGCAGCCGATGAGCGCGGCGATGTCGTACGGCACGTCGTCGGGGATCGGCACCGCGCAGCCCGCGTCGACCACGACCTCCTCGGCGAAGGTGCCGGTCCCGGCGAAGCCGAAGACGTCGCCGGTGGGGCGCTTGAAGTTGGGGGTGCCGGCGTTCATGAACCCGGCCAGGCACAGCTCGGTCTGCCCGCGCCGGCAGGCGGGGCAGGCGCCGCAGGCGGGCAGCCAGCACACCACGACCCGGTCACCGGGCTTGACCCGGGTGACGCCCTCGCCCACCTCGACGACCTCGCCCGCGCCCTCGTGGCCGGGGACGAAGGGGGCGGGCTGCGGCAGCACGCCGCTCATCGCGGACAGGTCCGAGTGGCACAGGCCGGTGGCCCGCACCCGGATCCTGACCCGGCCGGGACCGAAGCCCACCGCCTCGACGTCCTCGAGGACCTCCAGCTTCTCCTGGCCTGTCTCGTGCAGTACGGCTGCGCGCATGGTGCGGCTCCCCTCGGGTCGAGCCCGCTCCGGGGCTCGTTCGGGCTCGGGTGTGGTGCGCGGTCCTCCGGGTCGGGTGCGGGGGCGTTCCGCCCGGGCGTGGTGAGGGTCGCCCGGCTCGGGTGCGGTGCGGGGACGTTCCGCCCGGGCACGGTGACGGTCGCCCGGCTCGGGGGCGGTTCGGTTCGCCCCGGTCAGGTGTGGTGCACGACCGTGTCCGTGAGGACCGGGGCGTCGCCCCGCTCGACGGCGGTGACCTCGGCCCGGACGACACCGCCGTCCTGCGCCCACAGCCGGATGCGCAGGGTCTCGCCCGGGAAGACGACCCCGGCGAACCGGGTGGCGTAGGAGCGCACCCGCGTCACCTCGCCGCCGAGCAGCGTGTCGACGGCCGCCTTCAGGGTGATGCCGTAGGTGCACAGCCCGTGCAGGATCGGCCGGTCGAATCCGGCGGTCTTGGCGAAGTCGGGGTCCGCGTGCAGGGGGTTCCAGTCGCCGGAGAGGCGGTAGAGGAGGGCCTGGTCCTCGCGGACGGTCCGCTCCAGGACCCGGTCGGGCCGCCCGGCCGGCGGCGCCGTCCTGGTGTCGGGGCCGCGGTCGCCGCCCCAGCCACCCTCTCCGCGCAGATAGATCTGGGCGTCGTTGGTCCACAACGGCCCGTCGGCGTCGGCCACGTCCGTGCGCAGCACCAGGATCGCGGCCTTGCCCTTGTCGTAGACCGCGGCCGGCGACGACGTGGTGGTCGCCTCCCCGGCGGCCGGGATCGGCCGGTGCACGGTGAGGACCTGACCGCCGTGCAGCACCCGGGCGAGGTCGACCTCGACGCCGGGCAGGGAGAGCCCGCTGATCACCCCGGGCGCACCGGAACCGGCGACCGTGGCGAAGCTCGGCAGGACGTGCAGCCGGCTCTCCAGGGTGTAGCGCAGTTCGTCGGGGTCGGTGGCGGGCAGGCCCGCGCCGATGCCGAGGTGATAGAGCAGGACGTCCTTGGCGGTCCAGGCGATCTCGCCGGAGCGGGGTTCGGCGGCGAGCGCCTTGGCGGCATCGATGGGCATGGGGCTCCTGACGGGTCTGAGACCTCGGTGCGGACGTCCGCACCGTCGACCGCACCGAGGCCGTCACGGGCGAACCTAGAACGCGTTCCAGTCCGGCGACCTTTGTATAACCCAGGGGCGTGCACTTGTGAAGGCTCCTGACGGTATGTCAGGTGAGAGACGGAGGTCACCCGTCACCCCGACCCGGGGGCCGCCGCCACCGAACCGTCCGTGCCCGGAGGGCTCCGGACCGGCCCCGCCGACCTACTCTTGAACCGTGAACGAAATGCCCCGTGAGTACCGTCCCGCCAGATCCGTCCGGGTTCTGCTCGCCGAGGACCACGGCATGCGGCGCGGGGCGCTGGCGGTGCTGCTGGGCATGGAACCCGACCTGGACGTCGTCGCCCAGGTGGCCGGCGGGGACGCGATCGTGGACGCCGCGCTGGTGCACCGCCCCGACGTGGCCCTGGTGGACATCGAACTGCCCGGCATGAGCGGCCTGGACGCCGCCGCCGCCCTGCGCGACGAGGTGCCCGACTGCCGGGTGCTGATCCTCGCCACCTTCGCCGGACCCGACCGCCTGCGCCTGGCCCTGGAGGCGGGAGCGGCCGGCTTCCTGGTGAAGGACGGCCCCCTGGAGGATCTGACGGCGGCGATCCGCCGGGTCCTGACCGGGGAGACGGTCATAGACCCGGCCCTGGCCACCGCGGCCCACGGCACCGGCACGAGCCCGCTGACCGCCCGCGAACGCGACGTCCTGAGAGCCTCCGCCGACGGCGCCACGGTCGCCGGCATCGCCACGGCACTCCGGCTGCCCGAGTCCGCCGTCCACGACCTCCTCTCCTCCGCGATCGACAAGACAGCCACCCGCGACCGCGCGGAGGCCCTGCGCGAGGCCCGCCGCCAGGGCTGGCTCTGAGCCGCACACCCACGCCCCCCGGCCCGTGACGCGCCGTATCAGCCGCCCGGACCGTTGCCTCCCTCCCACCGTCAAGGCCGACGAAGCGGTCACCGCGTAGAACCGGACGGACGGGAACCGGGCGGACGGAAGCCGGACGGACGGGAGCCGGACGGACGGAAGCCGGGCTGACGGGTTCCGCCGTCGCGTAAGCCGCGTCACACGCACCCCCTGTCGTCCCCACAGCAGGGGGTGCGGCAGCATAAGCCGCCTGACCTGTACGTACGACCGAAAGGGACCGGCATGGCCGCGGCCCCCAAGCCCGAGATCCTCGCCGCCTTCGAGGCCGCGAAGGGGTTCATGCCCGTCGACGAGGGACTCGCGCTGTACGCGGCCGCGGTCGAGGCGGGGGCGCTGGGACTGCCGCTGCTGGAGGTCGGCACGTACTGCGGGCGGTCCACGATCCTGCTCGCCGACGCGGCCCGCGCGGCCGGGGTGAGCGCGCTCACGCTCGACCACCACCGCGGCAGCGAGGAGCAGCAGCCGGGCTGGGAATACCACGACCCGGAGACGGTCGACCCGGAGATCGGCCTGATGGACACGCTGCCGACGTTCCGGCGCACGCTGCACCGCGCGGGCCTGGAGGAGCACGTGGTGGCGCTGGTCGGCCGTTCGCCGCAGATCGCGGCCTTCTGGAACTCCCCGCTGGGCTTCGTGTTCATCGACGGCGGGCACACCGACGAGCACGCGAGCGGCGACTACGAGGGCTGGGCCCCGCATGTCGCCGAGGGCGGGCTGCTGGTCGTCCACGACGTGTTCCCGGACCCGGTGGACGAGTTCACCGGCCAGGCCCCCTACCGCGTCTACCTGCGCGCACTCGCCTCCGGGGCGTTCACGGAGGTCTCGGCGACGGGCTCGATGAGGGTGCTGCGCCGCACGGGCGCGGGAATCTGAACCGTCAGGACGAGGTGCCAGGTGTCCAGAGATCAGGGATGGCAGCGGCGATCTTTTCTTAGGAGGAGAAGTAGCCGCGGCCTTCGCACCTGGACGACGTCACCGTAGTACGGGCCGGCCGCGCCCGGCATCCCAATTACGCGGAGAGGATACGCACGGCAAGCCGCGTGCAGCGCTCACAGACACTGCAGGCGGCTTGCCTCAAGGCAGACGTAGCCAATGCCGTTGCCGTGTCACCCAGAGCTGGCCTTGGGGCCCATCTCCATCAGGAGCCCATCCGGACCTGCGAGACCACACGGTGACCAGCATCGGACAGCGACTCGGTGACCCGCCGGGTCGAAAGACCGACCGTTCAGCTCTGCTTGTACTTGAAACAGACGCCGATTGGCCTCCAAGCCCTCTTGTTCTTCTGGATAATTTCTTGGGTCGTCGTGTCCTGAACGTCGAATTTCTTCCCGGAATACTTGGTGTAAGCCGTCAGGGTGCCGTATTTTCCGTTAGGCACTTCCTTGCTACCACTGACGGTAATGCTCCGAGACTTCGTGACATCCCATCCGACGCCCGCACTTATGATCTTGTAAGTCGCGTCGATGTGCTTCGAGTACGTGCTGGACGCGGTCCTCGTCTCATCGATGCGAAGTGTCATCCTTCCGCGCCCCGATGCCGCCGCGATGGCGGTCTTGCCACACTTCGTCCCGGCGGACTTCACATTCACGAGCTTGCGGAGCCACGGAGCGAACTGCGGGTCGGCAACGTCTCCGGCCGGGGCAGCCGCAGCGGAAAGGTCACTGACATCGCTCTGCGCCTGGGCAGTGCTTACCGTGCCTGCGAGACAGGCAGTAGCGACGGCAACTGTCAGCGCGTAATGGCGTATTCGTCGGGCCATATCGTTCCCCCTCGTTCACGGTGAGCAGGTTTGCATCACCTTCGGTCAAAGAGAACACAGGAACCACCGATGTTGATGCGACTTGAGGGAGCCCTGAGCTTCGACTCTGATAAATTGCGAATTCAATTACTCGCCGTCAGGTGTCGAGGCGGACACTTCGGCGGCCGCAGGCCCCCGGGCCCTGCGGTATGGGAACGGCCCTTAAGGTGGCAGGCGTGTCGTACACAGGTCCCGGATTCGAACCGACCCCGCCGCGCCGTGGGCGCCGCCCGCTGACCGTCGCCCTCGCGGCGCTGGTGCCGGGCGCGCTGCTGGGCTGGCTGGTGTACGAGACGACGGCCGCGGACGAGGGCGGTCCGCGGCGCGCGGCGGCCTCGTCCACCCCCGCCGCGACCCCGGACGTCGCCACCCGCGGCGCGTCCCCGGCCCCCGGTGACGAGGCGCCCGGCCGGGACGACCCGACGCCGAGCCCGTCCGCGACCTCGGCGGCGTCCTCGGGCCCCCTCGCGGGCAAGGTCGTGGTGATCGACCCCGGCCACAACGCGGGCAACTTCCGGCACACCACCGAGATCAACCGCAAGGTGGACATCGGCACCGCCCGCAAGGAGTGCGACACCACCGGCACCTCCACCAACTCCGGTTACACGGAGGCCACGTTCACCCTCGACGTGGCCCACCGGCTGCGCACGCTGCTGCAACAGCAGGGCGCGACGGTGAAGCTGACGCACGACGCGGACCGACCGTACGGCCCGTGCATCGACGAGCGCGCCCGGATCGGCAACCTGGCGGAGGCCGACGCGGTGGTCTCGATCCACGCCGACGGCTCGGGGACCGGCAACCGCGGCTTCCATGTAATCCTGCCGAAGGCCGTGAACTCGGGCGCCGCCGACACCCGCCCGATCGTCGCGTCCTCGCGCGATCTCGGCGAGCGCATCGCGGGCAACTTCGTCCGCGCGACCGGCAGCGCGCCCTCCAACTACGTGGGCGACGGCACCGGTCTCGTCACGCGGGAGGACCTGGGCGGTCTCAATCTCTCAACAGTTCCCAAGGTGTTCGTCGAGTGCGGCAACATGCGCGATAGCAAGGACGCGGCGCTGCTCACCAGCGGCGCGTGGCGGCAGAAGGCCGCGCGGGGGATCTCCGAGGGAATCGTGAGTTTCCTGCGGGGGTGATGACCTCGCCCGTGATCCGGGCGTACGCCCTGATCGTTCGGACGATAGTGTCATCGCTGCCGATGACGAGACGACGACTGACGAAGGACAAGTAGTGAATATCCGCTCCCTCACTCGGGGCGACGGCGTGGTGATCGGAGCAGCGGTGTTGCTCTTCATCGCGTCGCTGCTCGATGTGGCCGGCTGTGACGCCCCCGACTCGGTGTGCGAGGCGGTCGACATCCCGAACGCCTGGGGATTCAACCTCGGCCTCGGCCTCGGTACCTACATGCTGGGTGTGGCAGGTGCCGCACTCGTGGTGCTGGCCCGCCTGCTCCCTCAGCCGCGCAAGATCGCCGGACTTGAGCTGGGTCCTGTCGGCGCCGCCCTGAGCATCGCGTCCGCGTGGGCCCTGCTGTGGTGGACGATCGACGTCGAGGATGCGGGAGTGGGCCTGATCCTCGGCTTGATCGCTGGCCTCGTGCTCGCGGGCGGCGTGATTGCCGCGCCGATCGTCCCCGCGCTGAGCGCCCCGCTCCTGCCCGCCCCCCGCCCCGCCGCCCCCCAGCCCTACGGCGGCGGCCAGCCCTCCGGTGGCTACGGCTACCCGGGTGCGGGTCAGCCGCAGCAGGCGCCGTTCGGTGGTCAGCCGCAGCAGCCCCAGCAGCCCTTCGGCGGACAGCCGCAGCAGGCTCCGCAGGGCGGCGGCGGGGACTTCTCCCCGTTCTGGTTCGCGGTTCCGGTCCCGCGTCCGCTGTTCGCCGAGGACGGCTCGCAGTCCCCGATCGCCGAACTCGCCCCGGGCACCTGGTACCTGGCGGTCGAGCAGCGCGGCGGGACCCTGGTCGCGCAGACGCAGGACGGCCGTCGCGGTGTCCTCCAGGACACCAGCGGCATCCAGCGCGGCTGAGCGCCGCTGAGCGCTCCTGACGCACGCACGGCCCCTCGCCCTTCCGGGCGGGGGGCCGTTGCCGTACCCTTACGCCGTATCTGACGGTACGTCAGGAAGAGGGACGGGTATGCGACTCGGTCTCGCGCTCGGCTACTGGGGCCGCGGCCCCGACCCCCGGCACCTCCCGCTCGCCCGGGAGGCGGAGCGCCTCGGGTACGACTCCGTGTGGACGGCGGAGAGTTGGGGCTCGGACGCGTTCACGCCGCTCACCTGGATCGCCGCGCACACCACCCGTATCCGCCTCGGCACGGCGGTCGCGCAGATGGCGGCCCGCTCCCCCGTCACCACGGCCATGCACGCCCTCACCCTCGACCATCTGTCCGGCGGCCGTATGACGCTCGGCCTCGGGCTGTCGGGGCCGCAGGTGGTGGAGGGCTGGTACGGGCGGCCGTTCCCGAAGTCCCCGCTGACCGCGACCCGGGAGTACGTCGACGTCGTACGGCAGGTCCTGCGGCGGGCCGCCCCGGTCGAGGCCGACGGGCGGTTCCATCCCGTTCCCTATCGCGGGCCGGACGGCACGGGCCTGGGCAGGGCGCTGAAGCCGATCACCCACCCCCTGCGACCCGATCTGCCGGTCCTGCTGGGCGCCGAGGGGCCGCGGAACGTCGCGCAGACGACCCGGATCGCCGACGGCTGGCTGCCGTTGTACTGGTCGCCGACCCGGGCGCACCTGTACGAGAAGGCCCTCGCCGAGGCGCCGGAGGGCTTCCTGGTCGCCCCCATGGCCCAGGTCCGCGTCTGCGCGGACGTCGCCGAGGGGCTGCTGCCGGTGAAGACCATGCTCGGCTTCTACATCGGCGGCATGGGCCACGCGGTCCGCAACTTCCACGCCGACCTGATGGCGCGGATGGGTTACGAGGAGGAGGCCCGGCGGGTCCAGCAACTCTTCCTCGCCGGGCGCCGGGAGGAGGCCGTCGCCGCCGTCCCGGACGCGTTCGCCGACGAGATCTCCCTCGTCGGTCCGCGCGAACGCGTCGCGGAGCGGCTGGAGTCGTGGCGGGCGGGCCCGGTGACCGACCTGCTCGCCCTGGCGCCGGACCGGGAGTCACTGCGCGTGTTGGCGGAATTGAACTCCTGATCCTCCCGACCGCAGCCGGCACCCGGGGCCTCTGCGACCGAACTCCCCTGCCCGCGGCGGAAGATGGCCACCGGGTCCGGGCTCAGTTCACCGGCCCCGCGACCCCAGGTGCGGACCTTGCCCAGCCAGCGGGCCTGGAACTCGCCGCCGGCGTCCTCGTCGACGGGGAACTCCTCACGGACGCCTGCCGCCTCGCAGGCGATCTCGAGGGTGGCGGCGGGCCGGCCGGAGCCGTAGGGAGCGCGCAGGACGATGTCCCCGCCGGGAGTGGTGCGACTTCGACGCCATCCGCGCCTCGACGGTCGTGATCCGTTCGAAGGGCCGCGCCAGATTGCCCGGGACCGACAGCGATATCAGCCCGCCCAGCGCCAGCGGCAGAGCGAGGTATACATGCCTCGGGACCCGGCGCCTGCGTAACCGAAGTGTCGTAAGTCCGGGCTTCTCAAAAGGGACTTGCTCCGGACACGGACAGCGGCCCTTCTGCCACTCAGGGGGTCAGGAACGTCAGCGACCGCATGGAACACGACGGGCCGGACGCGCCGACTCCCGGGGAATGCAAGGCGAATGGCCGGATGGTTTCGAACGGCCGGACGAGGCAACCCGGAGGGTATGTCCCCTCGATACAGCAGCGCCAACCAGGCCGGCCGGGTCATCGCGATCGTGGCCGACATCATGGCCTTCATCCTGGGCCTGTGGATCCTGATGTACCTGCTGGACGCCAACCCGTCCAACAGTTTCGTCCAGTTCATCCACGACAGCGCCCGCTGGCTGGCCGGCTGGTCCCACGACCTCTTCACCTTCGACGAGGCCTGGGCCCGGGTCGTCGCAGGCTACGGCCTAGCAGCCGTCGTCTACCTCTTCATAGGCCACGCCATAGCCCACAGGGTCCACCGCCACTGAGCCCTCCCACAGCCGCGAGGCAGTCTTTTTTGGGGGGCGCGAGGAACTGCGCGACAAGCCACAACCGCCCCGCACCCCGACACACGGAAGCGCCCGAACTCCAAGGGGCGCGGGGAACTGCGCAAAACCCCAACCACCGCGCAAGATCTCAGAGACACACGAGACAACCCCCTAGGGGCGCGGGAAACTGCGCGACAAGCCCCCACAACCCGCACCCCGGCCGCACCCCCGGAAGCGACAACCCCTCAGCCGCGGCAGCTACCACAGTCAGGATCCAGCCCGAAGGGCAACCGCTCCCCCGAGAACACCGCACACGTCGCCTCGTGCCCCCCGAGCGCGGCGACTGCCAGCAACAACGACCCCGCCGTCCAACTCGTCAGCTCAAGAGGCCAGATGGCGTCGTCGTCGAAGACGTACCCCGTCCAGTACAGCCCGCTGTCCTCGTCCCGGAGATGCTGAACGGACTTCAGCACCTCCAGCGCCCGGTCGGACTCCCCCGTCGCCCACAGCGTCAGCGCCAGCTCACAGGACTCACCGCCGGTGACCCACGGGTTGGGCACCACGCACCGCACCCCGAGACCGGGCACGACGAACTCGTCCCAGCCCTCCTCGACGCGCGCCTTGGCCTCCGCCCCGGTCAGCGCACCGCCCAGCACGGGGTAGTACCAGTCCATCGAGTAACGGCCCTTGTCCAGGAACCGCTCCGGATGCCGCCGGATGGCGTGCCGCAGCGCGCCCACGGCCAACTCCCAGTCCGGTTGCGCCTCTTCACGCTGCTCGGCGATGGCGAGCGCGCAGCGCAGGGCCTGGTGGATGGAGGAGGACCCGGTGAGCAGCGCGTCGGCGGTCGGCGTGCCGTCGTCGTCGCGGCGCCAGCCGATCTGCCCGCCCGGCTGCTGGAGGCGCAGCACGAACTCGATCGCCGCGTAGACGGTGGGCCACATACGGTCCAGGAAGACGTCGTCCCCGGTGGACAGGTAGTGGTGCCAGACGCCGACGGCGATGTAGGCGACGAAGTTGGTCTCGCGCGCGCGGTCGGTGACGTCGTCGAACGCGCCGTCCGCGTAGGCCGCGTACCAGGAGCCGTCCTCGTTCTGGTGCCGGGCGAGCCAGTCGTAGGCCCGCTCGGCGGCCTCGTGCTCGCCAGCCGTGTCCAGGGCCATCGCGGCCTCGGTGTGGTCCCAGGGGTCGAGGTGGTGGCCGCGGAACCACGGGATCGCCCCGTCCTCGCGCTGCACGGCGAGGATGCCGGCGACGGTCGCGGCGGCCTGCTCGGCGGTGAGGACCCCGGGCAGGACGAGGTGTTCCGTCCGGGGAGTGGTCACTTGCCGGCCGCCTCGGTGACGGCGGTGCCCTCGGTGACGGCCGTGCCCTCGGCTCCATCGGCGACCCGCGGCAGGTGCGGCTTGGTCGCGTACGCCACGAAGCTCTTGCCGATCAGCGGGTTCAGCGCCTGCTCGGCGACGCGCGTGGCCAGCGGCTTCTTCATGATGTCCCAGACCAGCAGCTTGTGGTACGCCCGCACCGGCAGCGCCTTGTCGTTGTCCACGCCGAAGGCGCACTTCAGCCACCAGTACGGCGAGTGCAGCGCGTGCGCGTGGTGGCTGCCGTACGGCCTGAGCCCGGCCTCACGGATCTTCCCGAGCAGCTCGTCGGCCTTGTAGATGCGGATGTGGCCGCCCTCGACCTCGTGGTAGGCGTCGGAGAGCGCCCAGCAGATCTTCTCGGGGCCGTAGCGCGGCACGGTGATGGCGATCCGGCCGCCCGGCCTGAGCACCCGGACCATCTCGGCGAGGACGCCCTTGTCGTCCGGGATGTGCTCCATGACCTCGGAGATGATCACGACGTCGAAGGACTCGTCGGGGAAGGGCAGGGCGAGGGCGTCGCCCTCCATCGCGGTGGCGGTGGCGCCCTCGGGCGCCTCCCCGGCCTCCTTCATCGCCGCGAACCACTTGGCGACCTCGCGGATCTCCTCACCGTTCTGGTCCAGCGCCACGACCTGCGCGCCGCGCCGGTAGCACTCGAACGCGTGCCGCCCGGCACCGCAGCCGAGGTCCAGGACGCGGTCGCCCGGGGCGAGCGGGAACCGGGAGAAGTCGACGGTCAGCACGTGGCCCTGCTTTCGGGGGTCGAGACTGCTTCTGCTGGTGGGGCCGTGGAGAGGGCCCCGGCGCGGGAGAGGGCGATGGCCTCGCGGTACCGGGCGGCCGTGCCTTCGGCGGCGCGGGCCCAGGTGAAGTTCGACAGCACGCGCTCGCGGCCCGCCGCGCCGAGCCGGGTCCTGAGGTCCCGGTCGTCCAGCAGCCGTACGAGCGCGGCGGCCAGGGCGCCCGCGTCGCCGGTCGGTACGGCGAGGCATGTCTCGCCGTCCTTGCCCGCGACCTCCGGGATGGCACCGCCGGTCGTCGCCACCAGCGGCGTGGCCGTGGCCATGGCCTCGGCGGCGGGCAGGGAGAAGCCCTCGTAGAGCGACGGCACGCAGGCCGCCTCCGCGGAGCGGACGAGGCCGACGAGTTCCGCGTCGGAGATGCCCTTGACGAACTCGACGGCGCCTTCGAGACCGTAGCGTTCGACGGCCGTGGCGACGGGGCCCTCCGTGGGCCGCTTGCCGACGACGACGAGATGGGCGTCGGGGTGCTCGGTCCGGACCTTGGCCAGGGCCTCGACGAGGTACACCAGGCCCTTCAGCGGGACGTCCGCGCTGGAGGTGGTGACGATCCGGCCGGGCACACGCGGCACGGAGGGGTCGGGCGAGAACAGGTCGGTGTCGGCGCCGATGTGGACGACGTGGACACGGTCCTGCCGTACGCCGAGGTGGTCGACGATCTCCTGGCGGGAGGTGCCGGATACGGTGAGCACGGAGGGCAGCCGCCGGGCGACGCGCTTCTGCATCCGGGTGAAGGCGTACCAGCGCCGCACCGAGTAGCGCCGCTGCCAGCCCTCGGCGGCGTCCAGCTCCAACTGTCTGTCGACGGTGATGGGGTGGTGGATCGTGGTGACGAGCGGCGCGCCGACGTCGCCCAGCAGGCCGTAGCCGAGGGTCTGGTTGTCGTGCACGACGTCGAACTCCCCGCGGCGGGCGCGCAGATGGCGGCGGGCGCGCAGGGAGAAGGTCAGCGGCTCGGGGAAGCCGCCGGTCCACATGGTCCCGACCTCGAGGGCGTCGATCCAGTCGCGGTACTCCCCGCGGCCCGGGGTGCGGAACGGGTCGGGCTGGCGGTACAGGTCGAGGCTGGGCAGCTCGGTGAGCGGCACGCCCTCGTCGAGGACCGGGTAGGGCTGGGCGCCGATGACCTCGACGCTGTGACCGAGGCGGGCGAGCTCACGCGAGAGGTGGCGGGCGTAGACGCCCTGGCCGCCGCAGAACGGGTTCCCCTTGTACGTGAGGAGGGCGATACGGAGCGGTCGCTCGCCGTCTGCCGCGGGCCCCGCCGAGGGGCCCGCCTGACTGGCCTCAGCGGTCACCCTGGGCCCCCTTCTGCCTGCACTGTGCCGCGAGATTACGCGGGACGCTAATCTAGAACAAGTTACAGACTTGATCGTTCAAGAGGATCCGAATCTACCGGCAGGTAGCCGTGCTGTGAGAAGTGGATCAGGTGATTCACGCCACGGCCGAAGCCTGGCATGCTGCCTCCGATCACTCCTTCTCCCACCCCTCCTCACCGACTGTCACGGAACGGGACCCATGCCTGCGGAAACCAAGCCGGCCAAGGTGGAAGCCGGTGACGCGCGCCAGGCGTCGGCGCCGCTGACCGAGCGGCAGCGGGCGCGGCGCCGGCGCATCCTGCACGCGAGCGCCCAGCTGGCCGGCCAGGGCGGTTTCGACGCCGTGCAGATGCGCGAGGTGGCCGAGTCCTCCCAGGTCGCCCTGGGCACGCTCTACCGCTACTTCCCCTCCAAGGTGCATCTGCTGGTCGCCACGATGCAGGACCAGCTGGAGCACATGCACGGCACCCTGAGGAAGAAGCCGCCGACGGGCGAGACCGCCGCCGAGCGGGTGGCGGAGACCCTGATGCGGGCCTTCCGCGCCCTGCAGCGCGAGCCCCACCTCGCCGACGCGATGGTCCGCGCCCTCACCTTCGCCGACCGCAGCGTCTCCCCCGAGGTCGACCAGGTCTCCCGCCAGACCACGGCGATCATCCTCGACGCGATGGGCCTCGACTCCCCGACCCCGGCGCAGCTCTCCGCCGTCCGCGTCATCGAGCACACCTGGCACTCGGCCCTCATCACCTGGCTCTCGGGCCGCGCCTCCATCGCCCAGGTCCGCATAGACATCGAAACGGTCTGCCGCCTGATCGACGTGACGGCACCGACCGAGGACTGAGAGCCGGGGACTGAGAGCCGAGGCCTGACGGCCGAGAGCCGATCACTGGGCGCTGAGCGCTGAGCTCTGAGCTCTGAGCTCTGAGCGCACAAGAAGACCTACGAGACGGGTTCCCTTCGCCGGTATGGTCCGGATCAGGTTCTGGGGGTCGCCTTCCGGCCCTGCTGCTGCCTTCCGGCCTCTCAGCCCGGACCGTCGACGTCGGCGACGGCGGATACGCTGCTCCCCGCCGAAGTCGGCTACGCCGGTTCGGACTCCCTCACTCGCCTCGTAGGCTGATTTCAGGATAGAACGCCCAGAGCCGGACAGAACCCCCTGAAGTCAAGATTTTTTTCGGCCGCCCGGGCCGCGCCTACTCCTCCGGCGGGAACACCGCCTCTCCGCTTTCCAGCAGCGTGAGCGTGATCGCCTCCACGGGGCAGTTCTCCGCCGCCTCCAGGACGAGTTCGTCGGCGTCGACGTCGGGGGTGAGGGGGCGGGACTGGCGGGCGGTGTCCAGGTGGAAGGAGCGGGAGGCGCGGTGGACGCACTGGGCGGAGCCGATACACAGGGTGCGGTCGACCTCGACGTGCCAGCGGTCGCCCATGGCGGCTACGCCCCCGCCGGGAGGTGGATCATCTTGTGCTCCAGATAGGCGCCGTACCCCTCGGGGCCGAACTCGCGCCCTATGCCGCTGTTCTTGTAGCCGCCGAACGGCCCGAGCATGTCGAGGCTGAAGGTGTTGACGGAGTAGGTGCCGGTGCGGACGCGGCGGGCGACCTCGATGCCCCGCTCGACGTCCGCCGTCCACACGCTGCCGCTCAGCCCGTACTCTGAGTCGTTCGCGATGCGGACCGCGTCGGCCTCGTCGCCGTAGGGCAGCAGACAGATCACCGGGCCGAAGATCTCCTCGCGGGCGATCCGCATGGAGTTGTCGACGTCGCCGAAGAGGGTCGGCTCGACGTACCAGCCACGGTCGAGCCCGGCCGGGCGGCCGCCGCCGGTGAGCACCTTGGCGCCCTCCTCCTGGCCGATCCGGATGTAGTCGAGGCTGCGCTGCTGCTGGCGCCGCGCCACCAGCGGGCCGACCTGGGTCGCGGGGTCCAGCGGGTCGCCGACGACGAGGGCGCCGGCCGCCGCCGCGAAGGCCTCGGCGAACTCCTCGTACCGTGAGCGCGGCAGCAGGATGCGGGTCTGGGCCACGCACGCCTGGCCGTTGTTCATCCACGCGGCCGGGACGATGCCCGCGACGGTCGTCGCCACGTCGGCGTCCGGCAGCACCACGGCCGCCGACTTGCCGCCCAGCTCCAGCGTCACCCGCGTCAGACGACGCGCGGCCACCTCCATCACCCGCTTGCCCGCCGCGACCGACCCGGTGAAGGAGACCTTGTCCACCCCGGGGTGCCCGACGAGGTACTCGCTGACCTCCCGGTCGGCGGGCAGGATCGACAGCACCCCCTCGGGCAGCCCGGCCTCACGGGCGATCTCGCCGAGCAGATACGCGTCCAGCGGCGCCTCCGGCGAGGGCTTGAGGATCACCGGGCAGCCGGCCAGCAGCGCGGGCGCCAGCTTGGCGGCGGCGACGAACTGCGGGACGTTCCAGGGCACCACGGCCGCGACCACCCCGACCGGCTCGCGCCGCACCATGATGCGCCCGAGCACACCGTCGCGCCGCTCCTCGTGGGTGAACCCCCGCGCGACCGTGATCGCCGCGTCCCACACCATCATCGCGCCGAGCGCCTGCGCGAGCACGCTCCAGGAGTACGGCGACCCGTTCTCCGCGGAGATCACCCGCGCGATCTGCTCGTGTCGGGCGGCGATGCCGTCCCTGATCCGGCTGACGACCGCGATCCGCTCCTCCAACGGCAGCCGCGGCCAGGGTCCTTCGTCGAACGCCCGCCGCGCCAGGGCGACCGCGTGGTCCACGTCCCCGGCCGACGCGTGCGGCACCCGCCCGATGACCTCCTCCGTGTGCGGCGAGATCACCTCGATGACGTCTCGTCCGAGCGGGTCGGTCAACTTCCCGCCGATGAACAGCTGTCCATGCTCCACGATCTCCGTCACGGCCGAACGCCTCCCCGGGCAGCCAGTTCTGACGATGTATCAGAACTGATACCAGTTCTAGTTGCAGTAAGCCAGGCAGCCGCGGCACGAGGGAGCCCGCCCGCCGGGGCGGGACAGGGCGCGACGGAGGGCCGGACCTACGGACCGCCAGGCCGACAGGCCGGCAGGTCGGCAGGTCGGCATGCTGACGGGCCAGCAGGCAAGCAGGTCGGCATGCTGACGGGCCAGCAGGCAAGCAGGTCGGCATGCTGACGGGCCAGCAGGCCGCCAGGCCGACAGACCAGCAGGTCGACATGCCGACGAGCCGACGGACCGGCGGACCGACATGCCGACGGACGCGAAGCCTGGAAGCGCTCCCCGCCGACCCGGAACCCCCGAGCACCCCGAACACCCCCGACCGCACAAAGCACGGAACCCCGAGCCCCCGACCACCGGGCCACACCCCCTCCGCCAAACGGTGGAGTCCCAAATGCGATGCCCGGAATATCCCAATTCCGTCCGTATGATCGTCGTGCATTCTCGAGAGCTGATCTCTTCCCGGCGACACGTGCGTCAACGGCAGACAAGGGGAGAGAGGTGCGTGGCTTTCCAGACCCCCTTCCCTGGAGAAACACATGCGCGTTGTAGTGACCGGCGGCAGCGGCTTTCTCGGCTCGCATCTCTGCGATGCCCTGCTGAGACGCGGGGATCAAGTGGTCTGCCTGGACAACTTGTCGACAGGCGACCCCAGGAACGTCGAACATCTGCTGCACGACCCCGCATTTGAGTTCATGCACGTCGATGTCAGCGTCACCGCCGAGGTCCCCGGCCGGGTCGACGCCGTCGCCCACCTGGCGAGTCCCGCCTCGCCGCCCGACTACCTGCGACAGCCGCTGGAGACCCTCGCCGTCGGCAGCAGGGGCACCGAGAACGCCCTGCGCCTCGCGCGGGAGAAGCGGGCCCGCTTCGTACTCGCGTCGACCAGCGAGGTCTACGGCGACCCCCTGATCCACCCCCAGGCCGAGTCGTACTGGGGCAACGTCAATCCGGTCGGACCGCGCAGCGTCTACGACGAATCGAAGCGATTCGCCGAGGCCGTCTCCGTGGCCTATCACCGCACCCACGGCGTCGATGCCGGAATCGCCCGCATCTTCAACACCTACGGCCCGCGGATGCGCCCGCACGACGGACGGGTGGTCTCCAGCTTCATCACCCAGGCCCTCATGGGCGAGCCGCTGACCATTTACGGCGACGGAAAGCAGACCCGTAGCTTCTGCTATGTCGACGACCTCGTCCGAGGCCTTCTCGCACTGCTCGACTCGGGAGAACTCGGCCCCTTCAATCTGGGAAACCCGGTGGAACAGACCGTCACGGAGCTGGCCGAGAAGGTGCTCGAGCTCACCGGCTCACCGTCCCCGGTCGAGTACCACCCGCTGCCCGTCGACGATCCCTGCCGCCGCCGTCCGGTGATCACCCGGGCACGGGAAGTGCTCGGCTGGACGCCCGAGGTCGGTGTCGAGGACGGGCTGCGCCGGACGGTCGAGTGGTTCGCCTCCCGTCCCACCGAGCTCTCCGCCGCGGCCGCCGCGATCCGCGGCGGCCAGGACGAGAGCACCCCACTGCCCGCCGGATACCTCGCCGCCGTGCCCACGCTCCGCCCGGGCGACCCGGCCGCCGCGCTTCCCGAGCGCCGCACCGAGGCCGCTCCGGAACCCGTCTCGGACGCCCCGGCCCCCGCCACCGCCCCCTTCTGAGGACGCCCGGTCCCCTCCGCGACGCCCCGCGCCGCTCCGAGCCCCTCTTCCCGCCTCTCCTCCCCCTTCACTCCCGGCCGGGCAGGGCACGGCACCCCGTGGCCCGCTCCGCCGGCTGCTCCCCGACCGGGCGGCCGTGAGGACGTCGCGCCGCCACCCCGCACACTTCGGAGCGCGCCCACATGTCTTCGACGGACCCCGGCCTCGTGGACGAGGCCCCAGCCACCGGTCTGCTCGTTCCGGGCAGACCCAGATCCGGGGACCCGCTCCAGGACCAGATCCGCGAGCTGTCCCTGGGCGCCGTCGCCGGGATCTCCGCCGACGGCCCGGTGTTCTCCCGGCCACCCCGTGAACTCCCCACCCGGCCGGGCAGTTTCGTCCGTCAGTTCCGCAGGGCGGACCGGGCGAAGGTCGCCCTCCTCACCCTCGGCTGGCTGGCCGGACTGGTCGCGTTCTGGGTCTGGTGGCTGCGGCCCGAGCACCGGGCCGGCTGGTTCGGCCTGAGCATCAACAGCGCGCTGCTGCTGTACCTCGTGCTGCTGCCCCTGTACTTCTTCCTCACGGTCGTCCGGCTGCGCCGCTTCGACCCGCGGATCGCGGTGCCCCGGCTGCGCACCGGGTTCGTCGTCACCCGCGCGCCCTCGGAACCGTGGGAGATCGCCCGCACGACGCTGGAGGCGATGCTCCGCCAGGACTTCCCCCACAGCTACGACGTGTGGCTGTGCGACGAGGACCCCACCGACGAGATCCTCGACTGGTGCGCCGCCCAGGGTGTGGGGGTCTCGTGCCGCCGGGACCGGCCCGACTACCACCGCGCGACCTGGCCCCGCCGCACCCGCTGCAAAGAGGGCAACCTCGCCTTCTTCTACGACCACTGGGGCTACGAACGCTACGACGTCGTGGCCCAGTTGGACTGCGACCACGTGCCGGCTCCCACGTATCTCCGCGAGATGGTGCGGCCGTTCGCCGACCCGGCCATCGGATACGTGGCGGCGCCCAGCGTGTGCGACTCCAACGCCGGGGTCTCCTGGTCGGTCCGGGGCCGGCTGCACCGGGAGGCCGTCTTCCACGGAGCGGTGCAACTGGGTCACAGCGCCGGTCTGGCCCCCATGTGCATCGGCTCCCACTACACGGTGCGCACCGAGGCGCTGCGGGACATCGGCGGTGTCGGGCCCGAGCTCGCCGAGGACTTCTCGACCACGTTCCTGATGAACTCGGCGGGCTGGCACGGGGCGTTCGCGATCGACGCCGAGGCGCACGGCGAGGGCCCCATCACGTTCGGGGCCATGGTCACCCAGGAGTTCCAGTGGTCCCGCAGCCTCGCGGTGATGCTCCTCGGCCTGCTGCCCCGCCACCTCGGCCGTATGCGGGGCGCGCTGCGCGTGAGGTTCGCGTTCGCGCTGCTGTACTACCCGCTCCTCGCCCTGACCACGGTGGCCGGCATCGCCCTGCCCCCCGTCGCGGCGGTCACCGGGCTGCCGTGGATGAACGTGAACTACCTGTCCTTCCTGGCGCACTACTGGGTGTTGTCCGTGTGCATGATGCTGCTCATCGTGCTGGTGCGCAGACGCGGCCTGCTCCGGCCGGCCAAGGCTCCCGTGGTGAGCTGGGAGAGCGTGCTGTTCAGCCTCTCGCGCTGGCCGTTCGTCGCCTGGGGTGTGGCCGCGGCGGTGTGGCAGCGGCTCCGGCCCAGGCCGGTGGTCTTCAAGGTGACGCCCAAGTCGGCGGACGGGCTGGAGCGGCTGCCGCTGAGGCTCGTCGCGCCCTTTCTGATCATCACCACCACGTTGTCGGCCTGTGCCGTGATCGGTGAGCTGACCGGCCCCGCGGCGGGCTACGTGTTCCTGTGCATCCTGGGCTCCTTCACATACGCCCTGGTCTCCCTCGCCGTCACCGTGCTCCACGTCGGCGGGATGGCCCGCGGCGCGGGCGTCTCGCGGTTCCGGGCCCTGCGGACGGCCCGGCTGCCCATGTTCCTGGGACTGCTCGCCCTGCTGCCGCTCGCGCTGGCCGTGGGGCTGTTCCCCGTCTACGCGGCCGGCCTCTTCGCCTGGTGACCCCGGCCCGGGCCGTCCCCCACCCCTCAGACCTCCCGCGAAGGGATCCTGCATGTCCCCCATGACAGTCCTGGTCACCGGCGGCGCCGGTTTCATCGGCAGCCACACCTGCGTGGAACTCCTGGCGCACGGACACGAGGTCGTCGTCGTGGACGACCACTCCAACAGCGCGCCCGAGGCGCTGGAACGGGTCGCGAAGATCGCCGGCCGCCCCGTCACCACCTACCGGGCCGACCTGCGGGACCGGAGCGCGCTGGACGCCGTCTTCGCGGCCCACGCCGTCGACGCGGTGATCCACTTCGCGGCGAAGAAGGCGGTGGGCGAGTCCGTCGAGATCCCGGTCACCTACTACGACATCAACGTGGGCGGGACGACCGCCCTGCTGTCGGCCATGCAGGCGCACGGTGTGCACCGGCTGGTGTTCTCCTCGTCGTGCTCGATCTACGGCGACGCGACCAAGGTGCCGCTGACGGAGGCGGATCCGGCCGCGCCGACGAACCCGTACGCCTCCACGAAGTGGATCTGCGAGCAGTTGCTGGCCGACATGTGCCGCCGTCTGCCCGAGCTGAGCGTGCTGGCGCTGCGGTACTTCAACCCGGTCGGCGCCCACCCCTGCGGGCTGCTCGGCGAGGACCCCCGGGGCATCCCGAACAACATCATGCCGTACCTGGCCCAGGTCGCCGTCGGCCGCCGTGAGCGGCTCAGCGTCTTCGGCGACGACTACCCGACCCCGGACGGGACCGGTGTCCGTGACTACATCCACGTGATGGACGTGGCCGAGGGTCACCGCTGCGCGCTGGAGCACCTCGACGACGAGAAGGGGATGCGGGTCTTCAACCTCGGCACGGGTGTGGGGTCGTCGGTTCTCGACCTCGTCAACGCCTTCGCGCGTGCCTGCGGACGCCCCGTCCCCTACGAGGTGACCGGACGGCGGGCGGGCGACGTCGCCGAGCTCGTCGCCGATCCCCGCGCGGTGGCCGCGGCCTGGGGCTGGACCGCGAAGCGTGATCTCGGCGTCATGTGCCGGGACGCCTGGCGCTTCCAGGAACTCAACCCCGCCGGCTACGCGGCCGGCTGACAGCTACCCACGACAGGAGCACTCTCATGCGCATGACCGTCATCGGGACGGGATACCTCGGTGCCGTGCACGCCGCGTGCATGGCGGACATCGGGCACGAGGTCCTCGGCGTCGACGTCGACGTCGAGAAGATCAGAGCCCTCACCGAGGGCAGACCACCCTTCTTCGAGCCCGGACTCGACGAGGTGCTGACGCGCGCTCTGGCCTCGAAACGGCTGCGGTTCACCACCTCGCTCGAGGAGGCGGCGCGCTTCGGCGAGGTGCACTTCGTCTGCGTCGGCACACCTCAGCGCGCCGATTCGGGTGCCGCCGACATGCGTCACGTCGACAGCGTCGTCGACGGTCTCGCCGCCCGTCTGGAGGACTCCTGCCTGATCGTGGGCAAGTCCACGGTGCCGGTGGGAACGACGGCCCGTCTCACGGCCCGGCTCGCGACGGCCCGGGACGTCGAGCTCGCCTGGAACCCGGAGTTCCTGCGTGAGGGCTTCGCGGTGGAGGACACCCTGCGGCCCGACCGGATCGTCGTCGGCGTCACCTCGGCGCGCGCCGATCGCACCCTGCGCGAGGTGTACGCCCCGATGCTGGCGGCGCGGATCCCGTATCTGAGCACCGACCCGGCCACCGCGGAGCTGGTGAAGGTCTCGGCCAACTCCTTTCTCGCCACCAAGATCTCGTTCATCAACGCGATGGCGGAGATCTGCGACGCGGCCGGCGCCGACGTGGTCACCCTCGCCGACGCGCTCGGCCACGACTCCCGTATCGGGCGCCGCTTCCTGCGGGCGGGCCTCGGCTTCGGGGGCGGCTGCCTGCCCAAGGACATCCGGGCGTTCGCCGCGCGGGCCGAGGAGCTGGGCGTCGGGGACGCGCTGAGTTTCCTCGGCGGTGTCGACGCCGTCAACCTCCGCCAGCGCCGGCGTACGGTCGACGTCGCCCGCGAGCTGGCGGGCGGGTGCCTCACCGGGCGGCGGATCGCGGTCCTCGGCGCCACCTTCAAGCCGAACAGCGACGACGTACGGGACTCGCCCGCCCTCGCGGTGGCCGCCGCCGTCCACGGTGAGGGGGCCGAGGTCCGGGTCCATGACCCGGAGGGCATCCACAACGCCCGGCTGGCCCACCCCGAGCTGCGCTACGAGAGCGAGCCGGCGGTGGCCTGCGCGGGCGCGGACGTCGTGCTGCATCTGACGGAGTGGGACAGCTACCGGGAGCTCGACCCGGACAAGATGGCCCGGGTGGTGCGCAGTCCACGGCTGCTCGACGCCCGCAACAACCTCGACGCCGCCCTGTGGCGGTCGGCCGGCTGGACCGTCCGCGCGCTCGGCCGCTCGGCGCCGGCTCTGGCTGCCGCGGCACTGTAGCGGCGTCGCAGCACGCGCCCCGCGGCCGGACCGGCCGCGGGGCGCGGTGGATCAGGCCTCGGGCCGCGGCCGCGGGGTGGGTGACCCGTCGGACGGACGCGGCGGAGCTGCGGCGCCCACCAGCGTTGTGGTGCTCAGCCGTTCGCCGAAGTAGTCGACGGGGCCGGGGTCGACGCCGACGGAACGCAGCGGCATCGCGCCCGCCAGCAGGCCGCCGCAGGTGGCGACGAGGTTGCCGGCCCCCGCCCGGTCGGTCACCGGTGCGGCGGCGTCGACGAGGCAGGGGTCCTCGGTCGAACCGGTGGGAACGGTGCGGTGCTCCTCCTGGCCGGACGAGTCGCGCCAGTCGTCCAGCCCGGCGAAGACGTCGTCGCCCCAGACCAGCTTCCACGGGCCCGTGCTGTAGTAGTCGTTGCCCTGGATCCGGACCCGGTCCTGACCGAAGAGGGTGTCGGAGTCCAGGACGGGCGCGCCGTCCGTGACGAGGATGTTGTTGCGGATGGTGACGTTCCTGATGCCCGCGCGCAGCCGCAGCGCCGGTGCCCGCTCGCCCCCTTCGGGGGACCGCTGGAGCACGGTGTTGTTGTAGATGTCCAGGTCGCGCAGGCGGGTTCCGTAGGCCACGATGCCGCCGTAGACGGGCAGTTTGCGGGCGTCGTCCCAGCTGTAGTTGAACCGGACCGTGTTGTCCTTGTGCATGTTGGTCGGTTCGCCCGAGTAGACCAGGAAGCCGGGGCCGTCGTTGCCGTAGGCCAGGTTGTACTGGAGCACTGAGTGGGACACGTTGTTGTCCAGCCCGAAGCCGCCGCCGTCGACCTGCGATCCGGTGCGGTTGCGGTACGCCATGTTGTTCTGGATGACCACACGCGTCGAGTCGTACGTCCAGATGCCCTCGGGGCCCTCGTCGGCCCGGGCTGAGGACTTCGCGCCGTTGTCGTAGGCCGCGGACCGCTGGACGACGGCCTGCCGGATGCTGCCCAGGACCATGCCGCTGCCGGTGTTGCGGTCGTGCTCCTTCGGGTCGCCGGAGTTCGCGTACGCCCGGACCCTCGTGATCGTGACCTTCTGGTGCGCGTAGTCGGGGTCGTCCGCCTCGAAGCGCGGCCCCACGGTGACCAGTCCGGCGTTCTGGTTGTGGTGTGTCGCGGAGTCGGTGACGGCGACGTCGCGGAATCCCAGGGACCCCGCGGCGGCGGCGATGCTGATGCCGTTGCGGAACCGGGAGACGTCGACGCCGGAGATCCTCACGTGCGCCAGCCGCCTGCGCTCGTCGAGGTCGTTGAAGAACCTGATGCCGTCCTCGTGGCGGCGGGAGGCGGAGTCGCCGGTGATCGCCAGGTTCCGGATCTCCACTCCGCTGGTGTTGTGCACCGCGATGCCCGCCGTCCCGCGCGTGGCGATCGTGGCCTTCCCGGCCCCGTAGGAGTCGATCACGACGGGCTCGCGGACGCTGCCGGCCTCCTCCGGTCCGATGGTCAGCTCTCCGACCAGGCGCCGGCCGCCCTGGAGCCGCAGCCGGTCGCCCGGCTCGAACGACACCTCGTCCGCCCTCTTCAGGGTGCGCCAGGCGGACTTGGGGGACAGGCCGTCGTTGTCGTCGTCGCCGTCCGGGCTGACGTAGAACGTCAGGGAGTCCTCCGTCACGGGCCGAGGTGGTGTGTAGGGCTTCAGCGCGCTGCACCCGCAGAGCAGTGCGGCCGCGGTCAGGGTCGCTCCGGCGGCGCGCGCGAAGCCGGCCGGGCGGCCGGACGCACGCCTCGATGTGACGGCCCGGGGTCCTTGCAGCGTCATCACAACATCCCTATCTGCCGTACTTCACTACTTTTGCAGCAAGATGCCAGAAACAGACGCATACGCTGACGGGGCGCGCGGGCACCCCCGTCCCCGCCGGCGGATCGGATGGCATGACTATCTGACGGATCATCAGTTCTGGCTATAGTGGACGAGGGCCCCTCTGACGGATCTCCGGGGAGAAGGAGCGGTGTTCGGTGCGTGCGCTCGGCGTGCGGTGCGGAGGGTCACGTGGCGGAGCCACCTGTCCCTTCGCGCCGTGCGCCGCGGGTGCGTGCCGGGCGTCGCGACGCCGCGGAGATCCGCCAGAAGGGCCCTAGGCCCACGGGGAGGCCTCTGTGCGGTGTCCCGGACGTCCGGTCGAGCGGGGGAGAGCCGATGGCGGGAGTGGTCGATCACGGCGGTGGCGTACGGGGCGTCGAGGTGCCGATCCCCGACAACCCGCTGGGGCACACGCTGGTGTACGTCGTCGACACCGACCGCGGCCCGGTCCTGGTCGACACCGGCTGGGACGACCCCGCCTCCTGGGAGGCGCTCGGCGAGGGGCTCGCCGCCTGCGGGACGTCCGCCGAGGAGGTGCACGGCGTCGTCGTCACGCACCACCACCCCGACCACCACGGCCTGTCCGGCAAGGTGCGGGAGGCGTCCGGCGCCTGGATCGCGATGCACGCGGCCGACGCGGCGGTCGTACGCCGCACGCGCGAGAGCAGCCCCGGGCACTGGTACGCCTACATGGCCGCCAAACTGGCCGCGGCGGGCGCCCCGGAGGCCCACGTGGCGCCCCTGCGCAAGGCGCGCGGCCCGCTCCCCGGCCTCGCACCGGCCCTGCCCGACCGCGAGATCGTCCCCGGCGACCTCCTCCCCCTGCCCGGCCGCCGCCTGCGCGCGATCTGGACCCCGGGCCACACCCCCGGCCATGTCTGCCTGCACCTGGAGGAGCGCCACCCGGCCGGCCGGCCCGGCCACGGCCGCCTGTTCAGCGGCGACCATCTGCTGCCCGGGATCTCCCCGCACATCGGCCTCTACGAGGACCCCGACGACACCACCGTCACCGACCCGCTCGGCGACTACCTCGACTCCCTGGAACGGCTCACCCGACTCGCCCCCGCCGAGGTGCTCCCCGCCCACCAGCACCCGTTCACCGACGCCTCCGGCCGGGTCCGGGAACTCCTCGCCCATCACGAGGCCCGGCTGAGCGGCCTGCTCGCCCTGCTCACCGAGCCCCTCACGCCCTGGCAGCTCGCCGAGCGCATGGACTGGAACCGGCCCTGGTCCGAGATCCCCTACGGCTCCCGCACCATCGCCGTATCGGAGGCCGAGGCCCACCTGCGGCGACTGGTGAAACAGGGTCGGGCGGAGGCCGTGCCGGGCAGCACCCCCGTGGCCTACGTGGCGGTGTGACAGGCGCCCCACGGCCACCCGCCCACGGGCCGGTAAAGTGACGGCGTCGTCATCACACCCGTACGGGGGGAAGCCGGTGCAATTCCGGCGCTGACCCGCAACCGTGAGCAGGAAACCCTGCGAGCCGGACTGCCCCGCAACGGAATCGTGACCGGCTCACGCGCGTCGGCAGCCGCCGCCGCACGGCACCGTCGAGGTATACGGGGCCGAGCCGCCCGGGGTCGTCCCGTGCTGCCCGGCTCCCCTAGGGGAGAGGCACCCTCCGATCATGATCGTCCGCCGCAGCGCAGCGGCCCTGGCCGCCGCCGTCGCCGTACTCGGTGCCGCCGTGCCCGCCGTCGCCGCCCCCTCGCCGTCACCGTCGGCGCAGCTCCCCGACGGCCTGTACGGCACCGGCGACCCGACCTACGACGGTGTCTGGCGGCAGTCGCTGACCCTCCTCGCACAGACCGAGCAGAACGTGGTCCCCGCCCCGAAGGCGGTCGACTGGCTGGCCGGACAGGCCTGCGCGAACGGCGCGTTCGCCTCCTACCGCCCCGACCCGGCGAAGGCCTGCGACGCCAGGACGATGCTGGACACCAACGCCACGGCCGCCGCCGTCCAGGCCCTCACCGCCACCGGCGGCGAGGAGAAGGTCGCGGGCAAGGCCGTCGCCTGGCTGAAGTCGGTCCAGAACAAGGACGGCGGCTGGGGCTACAACCCCGGCGGCGCCAGCGACGCCAACTCCACCTCCGTCGTGATCGGCGCCCTGGTCGCCGCGGGCGAGCGGCCCGACAAGGTCGTGAAGGCCGGCAAGTCCCCCTACGACGCCCTGCTCACGCTCGCCCTGCCCTGCGCGGGCGAGGACGCGGGCGCCTTCGCCTACCAGCCCGACAAGAGCGGCAAGCTGTTCGCCAACGCCGACGCGACCGCCGCCGCCGTCCTGGGCTCCCTCGGCGAGGCCCTGGCCGGGACGAACGCCACCGCCGACAAGGCCGCGCCCTCCTGCGCGAAGCCCGGCGACCGCGAGCGGGCCGCCGCCAACGGAGCCTCCTACCTCGCCGGTGCCCTGGCCGAGGACAAGCACCTGATGTCCTCGATGCCCGGCGCCGAGGACCAGCCCGACTTCGGCAACACCGCCGACGCGGTGATCGCCCTGGCCGCCGCCGGCTTCGGCGAGCAGGCCGCGGCCTCCGCGCGCTGGCTGGAGTCCAACGCCCTGACCTGGGCCGCGCAGAGCGGCCCCGCCGCCTACGCGCAGCTCGTCCTCGCCGCCCAGGCCGGCGGCATCGACCCGCGCGCCTTCGGCGGCGAGGACCTGGTCGCCCTGCTGAACGCGACCGGCCCGGCCCCGACGGAGGCGAGCCCGTCCCAGAGCGCCGGGACGAAGGACAAGGAGCACGAGAAGGACGAGGACGACGAGGGCGTCAGCGTCTGGTGGATCGTCGGCGTCGGCCTGGTCGGCGGCATCGGCATCGGCTTCCTGATCAGCGCCCGCCGGAAGCCCCGGCCGTGACCCTGCGGTCCCTCCAGCCGTCCGGGAAGGCCCGGTTCGTCCCGGCCATCCTGGCCGCGCTGCTGCTCACCCTCACCGTCGCGGCCCAGTCCGCCCACGCCACCGGCTACCGCTACTGGTCCTTCTGGGACCGCGACGGCGCCCGCTGGGTCTACGCCACCCAGGGCCCGGCCACGGCCCGCCCCTCGGACGGCGACCTCCAGGGCTTCCGGTTCGCGGTCAGCGAGGACTCCCAGGACGCCGACCAGCCGCGCGGCGAGGCCGACTTCGCCACGGTCTGCGCGGACACCCCGGCGCGGGAGGGCAGGAAGCGCGTCGCGCTGGTCCTCGACTTCGGCACCCCCGGGGACGCCCCGTCCGGCGAACGGCCGCCGCCCGCCCGCACGGTGTGCGCGAGCGTCGAGCCGGACGCGACGACCGCCGAGGCCCTCGCCTCCGTCGCCAAGCCCCTGCGCTACGACACCAACGCCCTGCTCTGCGCCATCAGCGGATACCCGCGCCAGGGCTGCGGCGAGCAGGTGTCGGGCGGGGACGGACCCGCCGCCGAGGCGAAGGACGGGAACGGGACCACCGCCGGCGGGACCGAGGACGACGGCCCGTCCCTCGGGCTCGTCGCCGGTGTCGGCGTGGTCGTCCTGCTCGGCGCCGCCGGACTCTGGCAGGCACGCCGCCGTGCCTGACCGGACGGCCACCGCGCTCCACCCCGGTGCGTGGTGGCTGTGGGCCTTGGGACTGGGCACCGCGGCCACCCGCACCACCAACCCCCTGCTGCTCGCACTGCTCGTCGCCGTCTCCGGCTATGTCGTCGCGGCCCGCCGCCCCGACGCCCCCTGGGCCCGTTCCTACGGCGCCTTCGCCAAGCTCGCGCTCGCCGTGATCGGCGTCCGGCTGCTGTTCGCGGTGTTCCTCGGCTCGCCGATCCCGGGCACGACGGTCCTGCTCCGACTCCCCGAAGTGCCGCTGCCCGACTGGGCGCAGGGCATCCGTCTGGGCGGCAGGGTGACCGCCGAGGGCCTGGTCTGGGCGCTCTACGACGCCCTGCGGCTGGCGGCGCTGCTGATCTGCGTCGGCGCCGCGAACGCCCTCGCCAACCCGTCCCGGCTGCTGAAGTCCCTGCCGGGCGCGCTGTACGAGACCGGTGTCGCCGTCGTCGTGGCGCTCACCTTCGCCCCGAACCTGATCGCCGACGTGCAGCGCCTGCGGGCCGCGCGCCGGCTGCGCGGCCGTCCGGACCGCGGCGTCCGCGGACTGCTGCATGTCGGACTGCCGGTGCTGGAGGGCGCGTTGGAGCGTTCCGTCGCCCTCGCCGCCGCGATGGACTCGCGCGGATACGGCCGTACGGTCCAGGTCCCCGCCGCGGTCCGCCGTACGACGACGGCGCTGACGATCGCCGGACTGCTGGGCGTGTGCGCGGGTATGTACGGCCTGCTCACGGCGGCGGGCGGCAGCTACGGTGCGGCCGTGCTGGTCGCCGGGCTCGGTGCCGCGGTCGCCGGACTCCGGCTGGGCGGCCGCCGCACGCCGCGCACCCGCTACCGCCCCGACCGCTGGGACGCGCGGGCCTGGCTGGTCGCGGGCTCGGGCGCGGCGGTGGCGGCGCTGATGTCCGTCGCGGCGGTCCGCCTGCCCGGCACCCTGAAGCCCGGAGTGATCCCGCTGGTCGCCCCCGAACTGCCCCTCTGGCCCGCGGCGGCCTGTCTGCTGGGCCTGCTCCCGGCGTTCGTCACGCCTCCCCCGAACCCGCCGCGGTCCCCGCAGCCACCGAAGTCCCCCGAGGAGCCGTCGTGATCCGCTTCGAGGACGTCTCCGTCACCTACGAGGGCGCTGCCGAACCCTCGGTGCGGGGCGTCGACTTCGAGGTCCCGGAGGGCGAACTCGTCCTGCTGGTGGGCCCGTCGGGCGTCGGCAAGTCCACGCTCCTCGGCGCGGTCGGCGGCCTGGTCCCGCACTTCACCGGCGGCACCCTGCGCGGCCGGGTCACGGTGGCGGGCCGCGACACCCGTACGCACAGGCCGCGCGACCTCGCGGACGTGGTCGGTACGGTCGGCCAGGACCCGCTGTCCCACTTCGTGACGGACACGGTGGAGGAGGAACTCGCCTACGGCGTGGAGTCGTTGGGCCTGGCCCCGGACGTGATGCGCCGCCGGGTGGAGGAGACGCTGGACCTGCTGGGCCTGGCCCCGCTGCGGGACCGTCCGCTGGCCACCCTGTCCGGCGGGCAGCAGCAGCGGGTCGCCATCGGGTCGGTGCTCACGGCGCACCCGGACGTCCTCGTCCTCGACGAGCCGACCTCGGCGCTGGACCCGGCGGCGGCGGAGGAGGTCCTCGCGGTCCTCCAGCGCCTGGTGCACGACCTGGGCACGACGGTCCTGGTGGCCGAGCACCGCCTGGAACGGGTCGTCCACTACGCCGACCGCGTCCTGCTGCTCCCTTCCCCCGGTGCCCCGCCGGTCCTCGGCACCCCGGCGGAGGTCATGGCCGTCTCCCCCGTCTTCCCGCCGGTCGTGGGCCTCGGCCGTGCGGCGGGCTGGTCGCCGTTGCCGCTGACGGTCCGCGACGCCCGGCGCAGGGCGGGCGACCTGCGCGAACGACTGCGCGACCAGGACCCGTACGCGGTCGTGGATCATCCGGCGGAGCCGCGGGAGTTCCGGGTACCCCGGCCCGAAGCGGCGCTCCCCGCCCCGGCGATACCGGCCCCCGGCCGCCTCCGCCGCCTCTTCGCCGGGCGCCGGAACGCCACCACCACGGCCACCGCGGCCGCCACGCGGACCCCCGACGCCGGCCCCGCCTCCCCGGGCGGACCCGTCGCCGAGGCCCGCTCCCTGGCCGTGCGCCGCGGCCGCGTCCCCGCCCTGCGCGAGGTCGACCTCACCGTCACCCCGGGCGAGACCATCGCCCTGATGGGCCGCAACGGCGCCGGGAAGTCGACGCTGCTCTCCGCGCTGGTCGGCCTGGTCGAGCCCGAGTCGGGCACGGTCCGCACCGGCGGGGCCGTCCCGCACCGCACACCGCCGCGCGAGCTGGTCCGCCGGGTCGGCCTGGTCCCCCAGGAACCGCGCGACCTCCTCTACGCCGACACGGTCGCGGGCGAGTGCGCGCAGGCGGACCGGGACGCCGGGGCCGAGCCGGGCACCTGCCGCGCGCTGGTGTCGGAGCTGCTGCCGGGTGTCGCGGACGAGACCCACCCCCGCGACCTCTCGGAGGGCCAGCGGCTCTCCCTGGCGCTGGCGGTGATCCTCACGGCCCGCCCGCCCCTGCTCCTGCTGGACGAGCCGACCCGGGGCCTGGACTACGCGGCCAAGGCCCGCCTGGTCACGCTGCTGCGCGGCCTGGCGGCCGAGGGCCACGCGATCGTGCTGGCCACGCACGATGTGGAACTGGCGGCCGAGCTGGCCCACCGGGTCGTCATGCTGGCCGACGGAGAGGTGATCGCGGACGGCCCGGCCCAGGACGTGGTGACCTCCTCCCCTTCCTACGCGCCCCAGGTGGCGAAGATCCTCGCCCCGCAGAAGTGGCTGACCGTGGCCCAGGTAAGAAGGGCCCTCGGATGATCCCCGCCCCGAAGACCCGGACGACCCGGACGACGCCGAAGACGCCGAAGCCCCTCAGGACCGGGAAGACCGGGGCGAGGCCGGCCCCGGACGCCTCCCGCCAGGCCCGCGCGGTCCGCCTCGGCCCCCGGTCGAAGGCGTCCCTCGCCCTGGTGAGCGCCGTCGGTGTGGCCTCGCTGACCTGGTCCTTCTTCGCCCCTCCCGAGGCCTCGGCGGTGGCCCACGCCCAGGACGCGCCCTGGCTGTTCGCGGGTGTGCTCGCGCTGCTGGTGCCGGTGGTCGCGGCGACGATCGCGGAGTCGGGCCTCGGCCCCAAGGCCGTGGCGATGCTCGGCATGCTGGCGGCCGCGGGCGCCGCCCTGCGCCCGATCGGCGCGGGCACGGCGGGCATCGAGCCGATGTTCTTCCTGATGCTGCTCAGCGGCAGGGTCCTCGGTCCGGGCTTCGGCTTCGTCCTGGGCTGCGTGACGATGTTCGCCTCGGGCCTGCTGACGGGCGGGGTGGGCCCCTGGCTGCCGTACCAGATGCTCATCGCGGGCTGGTTCACGATGGGCGCGGGCCTGCTGCCGGGCGTGGACCGGCTGCGCGGCCGGGCCGAGATCCTGATGCTGACGGTGTACGGCTTCGTGGCCTCCTTCGGCTACGGCACGCTCATGAACATGCAGGGCTGGACCTTCATGAGCCCCGAGACGACGACCATCGCCATGGACCCCGGCGCGGGCCCGGCCTCGAACCTCGTCCGTTTCCTCGCCTACTGCGCGGCCACCTCGCTCGGCTGGGACCTGGGCCGCGCCCTGTGCACGATCGTCCTCACCGTCACCCTCGGCCCCACCCTCCTCAAGGCCCTCCGCCGAGCCACCCGCAGGGCCGCTTTCGAGGCCCGGGTCACGTTCCGCGGCCCCGGTGGGTGAAGGGCCGCGCACCAGGGGTCACGGCGCTGGTGAAGCACCCCACATGACCCAAGTCACCAACGAAGCCCCGTAGTAGACAAACTAGGACATCATGAGCATGCCATAACCTGCTCTGACCTGGACTTTGAGAGGCAGGTCACAGGGGGGACCCACCTCGCAGATGCGACCACAACTAGTAAAAGCGGTCATTGCGGACGCCCCTCGAGCCTGTTTCTCTGGATGACGTCGCACGGCGCCGACAAGCCCACGGGCCTCGGCGCCGACGCATGTCCCGGACGTACACGGGAGTGCCGCGACGGACATGCCCCCGAGGAAAAGGTTCTGTTTTGTCTCTCGCTCACATCCGCCGCGCCCTGTCCCCGAAGAAGGCCCTCGCGACCGCCGCCATCGTCGGCACCGCCGCCGGCCTCGCGCTGACCGCGACCCCCGCCCAGGCCGCCACCACGGTCTCCGCGAACGAGGCCCAGGCCATCGCGAAGAAGATGATCCCGAACGCCACGCAGTACAACGCGTTCGCGAAGATCGTCGAGCACGAGAGCGGCTGGGACGTGGACGCCACCAACCCCTCCTCCGGCGCCTACGGCCTGGTCCAGGCCCTGCCCGGCTCCAAGATGGCCGCGGCCGGCTCCGACTGGAAGACCAACGCCGCCACCCAGATCGAGTGGGGTCTGGACTACATGAACTCCCGCTACGGCTCCCCCGTCGGCGCCTGGAACTTCTGGCAGGCCAACGGCTGGTACTGAGCCGACGATGCCGGCCGCGTCAGCAGCACCAGCACCCCCGGCACCACCAGCACCACCACGAGCGGCAGCAGCACCCAGTTCTGCACGACCTCCCCACCGCTCACGTGACGGCGGCGGCCCCCGATCCCCGGGGCCGCCGCTTCTCGCGTTCCCGCCGCGGCTCAGGACGTGGTGACCCGCAACTCCTTCACCCCGTTGATCCACGCCGACCGCAGCCGCCGCGGCTCCCGCGCCAGCCGCAGCCCCGGCATCGCGTCGGCGATCGCGTTGAAGATCAGTTCGATCTCCAGCACGGCCAGCGACCTGCCCAGGCAGAAGTGCGGACCTCCCCCGCCGAAGCCGAGGTGGGGATTGGGGTCGCGGGTGACGTCAAAGACCTCGGGGCGGTCGAAGACCTCCGGGTCGTGATTGGCCGAGGCGTAGAAGATCCCCACCCGGTCGCCCTTGCGGATCCGCTTCCCGCCCAGCTCCGTGTCCTGCGTCGCCGTCCGCTGGAACGCCACCACGGGCGTCGCCCAGCGCACGATCTCCTCCGCCGCCGTCCCCGGCCGCTCCGCCTTGAACAGCTCCCACTGCACGGGGTGCGTGAGGAAGGCGTGCATCCCGTGCGTGATGGCGTTGCGCGTGGTCTCGTTGCCCGCCACCGCCAGCATCAGCACGAAGAACCCGAACTCGTCCGAGGCGAGATTGCCCTCGTCCTCCGCCGCCACCAGCGTCGTCACGATGTCGTGCGCCGGACACCGCTTGCGCTCCGCGGCCATGTTCATGGCGTACGCGATGATCTCCGCGGCCGACTGTGCGCCGACCTCCTCCGTGACGGCGTACTCGGGGTCGTCGTAGGCGATCATCCGGTTCGACCAGTCGAAGATCTTCGCGCGGTCGTCCTGCGGCACCCCGATCAGTTCGGCGATGGCCTGGAGCGGCAGCTCGCAGGCGACCTCCGTCACGAAGTCGAAGTCACCCTCGCGCCCGGCCGCCGACTCGACGATCGCGCGGGCCCGCTCCCGCAGCCGCCCCTCCAGCGCCCGGATCGACCGTGGCGTGAAGCCGCGCTGCACGATCTGGCGCACCCGGGTGTGCTCGGGCGGGTCCATGTTCAGCAGGATCAGCCGCTGGGCGTCGATCCGGTCGCGCTCGATGCGCTCGTTGAAGCGGATGATCGCGGTGTTGAGGGTCGACGAGAACAGCTCCGGGTGCGTGGAGACGTAACGGACGTCGGCGTGCCGGGTCACCGCCCAGTAGCCCTCGTCCTGGAAGCCGGCCACGTTCCCCGTCTGCGGTATCCAGCGGACCGGTTCGGCCAGCCGCAGTTCGGCGAACTCCGGCAGGGGCACGCGGTGGTGGAGCACGTCGGGGTCGGTGAAGTCGAACCCCTCCGGAAGCGCGGGACAGGACATGGGCCGCTCCCAATTATCTGACGATGCATCAGAAAGAGGTCGCGGAGAAGGTAGTTCGACCGGCTACAACCTGCAAGACCCTTGCGGTGACCCGCATCACATCCGCAGACTGCTCACAGAACTAGAACACGTACTAATTCCGGTTCCGAAGGAGACCCACGCCCGCGCGCCCGTCCCCTGCCGCCTCAGAGCCCCCTCACCCCCCGCCCGAGAGGACCCGCACCCATGGCCGCCGAACCCGTGATCGTGGAAGCCGTCCGCACCCCCATCGGCAAGCGCGGTGGCGCGCTCGCCAACCTCCACCCCGCCTACCTTCTCGGCGAGACCTACCGCGAGCTCCTCGGCCGCACCGGCATCCCCGCCGACTGCGTCGAGCAGATCGTCGGCGGCACGGTGACGCATGCCGGCGAGCAGACCATGAACCCGGCGCGCACGGCCTGGCTGACCATGGGCCTGCCCTACGAGACGGCCGCGACGACCGTCGACGCGCAGTGCGGCTCCTCCCAGCAGGCCTCCCACATGACGGCCAACATGATCGCGGCGGGCGTCATCGACGTCGGCGTCTCCTGCGGCGTGGAGTCCATGTCCCGCGTCCCGCTCGGCTCGGCCTCCAAGCACGGCCCCGGCAAGCCGTTCCCCGACGAGTGGAACGTCGACCTCCCGAACCAGTTCCAGGCCGCCGAACGCATCGCCCACCGCCGATGCCTCTCCCGGGAGGACGTCGACCGCCTCGGCCTGCTCTCCCAGCAGCGCGCGGCCACCGCCTGGGCGGAGGAACGTTTCAAGCGGGAGACCTTCGCCGTCCAGGTCCCCACCACCGAGGAGGAACAGCTCGCGGGACAGGGCATGTGGCGCCTGGTCGACCGCGACGAGGGCCTGCGCGACACGTCCATGGAGGCCCTGGCCGGGCTGAAGCCGGTGATGCCGACCGCCGTGCACACGGCCGGCAACTCCTCCCAGATCTCCGACGGCGCCGCGGCCATCATGTGGGCGTCCAAGCGGATGGCCCGTGCCCTCAAGCTGCGGCCCAGGGCCCGGATCGTCGCCCAGGCCCTGGTCGGCGCCGACCCGCACTTCCACCTCGACGGCCCCGTCGACGCGACCAAGGCCGTCCTCGGCAAGGCGGGCATGTCCCTGCGCGACATCGACGTCGTCGAGATCAACGAGGCGTTCGCGTCCGTCGTACTGAGCTGGGCGCAGGTCTTCGACCAGGACCTGGAGAAGGTCAACGTCAACGGCGGTGGGATCGCCCTCGGTCACCCCGTGGGCGCGACGGGCGCCCGCCTGATCACGACCGCCCTGCACGAACTGGAGCGCACGGACAGGGAGTTCGCGCTGATCACCATGTGCGCGGGCGGCGCACTGGCGACCGGCACGATCATTCAGCGGCTGTAGCCGCCGCCCACTCCGTGAACGCCGTGAACACCGCGGGCCTGAGCGTGAGGGTCGGGCCCGCGGTGTTCTTGGAGTCGCGGACGGCGACGGCGCTGGGGCATTCGGCGACTTCGAGGCAGTCGCCGCCTTGGTCGCCGCTGTACGAGGACTTGCGCCAGGCCAGGGCCCCGATCGGCGCGCACTCGACGCACTCGCCGCCCTGATCGCTGCTGTAGCTGGACTTACGCCACCGAATCGCCTGGTTCTGCATAGCGTTCCTCCATCACTCGCCGGATCAACTCCGCCGAATCCTTGAGGGACAGTGCGGCGGCCCGGAGATGATCGTAACGGAGCGAACAGTCCTTGACGGTGTCCGGATTTGCGGTCGGATGACCGGCGCCGTAGCCCTCGGTGTAGACGATGGCGGGGTCACGGTCGAAGTGGAAGACGGTGAACGAGCCGGTCAGTCCCGCGTGTGCCCCGGCCGAAAACGGCAGCACCTGGACGTTGATCCGCGGGTCGCCCTCCAGCGCCAGCAGGCGGGCGAGTTGATCACGCATCATCGACGGCTCGCCCATCCCCTGGAGCAGCGCGGCCTCGCTGAGCACCGTCCAGAAGACGGGCGACTCGTCCTTCTCGAAGATGCGCTGCCGCGCGAGCCGGACCGCCGTGCGGTCGTCGAGGTCGGTCTCGTCCATCGCGCCGAGGACGGAACGGGCGTAGCCCTCGGTCTGAAGCAGGCCATGCACCATATGGGTCTGGAAGGTGCAGATCTCGACGGCCCGCGCCTCCAGCTCCGCAACCTGCCGAAACCAGACGGGTAGTTGAGACCGCAACACCAGATCTACAAGCCGCGACAGCAGACCCCCCGTCCCCAGCGCCGCATCCACCCGCTCGCTGAACTCCGGCGTGGGCACCTTTCGGGCGGTCTCGATCTGGCCGATCAGCGACCCCGTGTAGCTGACGATCTCCCCGAGCTGGCGCTGCGTCAGCCCGGCGGACTCACGGTGTCGCCGCAGCTCGAAGCCGTAGTAGTCGAGCGGCGAGGCGCCCGGGTCGAGGACGTTGACGTGCGTCACGCGCAGCTCCCCTCAGGCCAACGGCGCCCACAGCGGGCCCCGTTGTATCCGTTCGGTAGCCCACCGTAGTCACCGCAGGCCAGCCTCGTACCGTGAACGAATACATTCCCCCCACGCTCCTGGCCCCCTACAGCCCCCACTACCGCATGAGCCTCATGGTGGGTGAGCACTCCGCGGGCCCGATCCGCCGTATCGCCCGCTCGCTGCTGGCGGAGTGGGGCATGGCGGCGCTGACGGACGCGACCGAACTGGCCCTGACGGAGCTGGTCGCGAACGTCGTACGGCACGTCCCGGACCGCCGCTGCACGCTGCTGATCCTGCGGCAGACGGCGGGTGTCCGGGTGGAGGTGACGGACGGCAGCCCGCAACCGCCCCTGCCGGTGACGCAGTTCCCGCCGGACGCGGAGTCGGGGCGGGGGCTGCGTCTCGTCGGGGCGGTGACGGAGAAGTGGGGTGTGCGTCCGGCGCCGGGTGGGGGCAAGACCGTGTGGTTCGAGGTCGACACCGACCGTCCCCACGCCGACGGAGATCATTTCGGGGCGTGACCAGGCTCCGTCCTACAGCTTCACCGAAACGTTCCCCACGGTGGCTGTTATGGTCAGCTCGCCGCCGATGGCGTGCAGATACGCGGCCATGGTCGACGTGTCCAGGCGGGCAAGGCCCCGCTCGATCTGGCTGATCCGCCCCTGGGTGACGCCCATGGCCCGGGCCACCTGTACCTGAGTGAAACCCTGCGCCTTACGGAGAGCGGCCAGTTCATGCCCACGCTCGGCATCCACCAGCTCCGCCTTGATGGCGTCGATGCGCTCGCGCTTCTCGGGGGTGATGTCGGCCGTGAGGTCGGCCATGGTGCCGAGCTTCATCTGCCCTGCCCTTCCTTCTTCTCCTGCTCCAGCGCCTCAAGATAAGCCGCGTACTTGCCGTCCGCCTCCTTGATCGCCTTGGAATACCAAGCTGCCCACTGCCGACCAGTCGCTTTGTTGCCCGCCACAAGGAAGATGGCCCGCCGCTCCGGGTCGAAGACGAACAGCATCCGGATGCTCACCGTCCCGCCGCTGCGTGGACGTAATTCCCGCATGTTCCGGTAGCGACTCTTCTCGATCGCCCCGACGGTCGGCCGACGGAGCGCAGGACCCACTTCCTGCAGCCGTTCCAGAGCGGCTATCACGTGGAGATGACTGTCCGGGTCTTCCTTCGCGAGCACCTTGATCCAGTCCAACACGTCTTCAAAGAACCGCAGCTCATAGGGTTCAGCCACGCAAAAAATTAGCACAACCTAATATTGTGGTCAACCTGCCTCCCTGCACCCGACAGTTGAAGCACGTCTGGTGGGAGGGGGCGGGCCGGGCGAGGGGTCAGCTCGCGGCTGTGCCCTTGACCAGGTGCCGCTCCTCGGTCGCGACGACCGCGACCGCCTTCGCCCGCGGGCCCTGGAAGACGTACGCCAGCCCGAAGCCGGCGAGGACGACGGCCGCGCCGCCGACCGCGTCCAGGATCCAGTGGTTGCCGGTCGCGACGATCGCGGAGGCCGTGAACAGCGGGTGGAGCAGGCCGAGTGCCCTCATCCAGGCCCTGGGCGCGACGATCGCGATGACCAGGCCGCACCACAGGGACCAGCCGAAGTGCAGGGAGGGCATCGCCGCGTACTGGTTGGTGAGGGCGGTCAGGGTGCCGTAGTCCGGCTGGGAGAAGTCCTGGACGCCGTGCACGGTGTCGATGACGCCGAGCCCGGGCATCAGGCGGGGCGGGGCGAGCGGGTAGAGCCAGAAGCCGACCAGGGCGAGCAGGGTGGTCAGGCCGAGGGTGGAGCGGGCCCAGCGGTAGTCGACCGGGCGGCGCCAGTACAGGACGGCGAGGACGGTCAGCGGGACCGCGAAGTGGAACGACGTGTAGTAGAAGTCGAAGAACTCCCGCAGCCAGCCGACCCCGGCCACCGCGTGGTTCACCGCGTGCTCGATGTCGAGGCGCAGGAACCGCTCCAGGGACAGGATCTGCTCGCCGTGCTCCTCGGCCCGCGCCCGCCCCCCTTCGTTGGTGCCGCCGGTCGCCGCGAGCCGCACCTGCTGGTAGGCGGCGTAGGTGACCCGGATGAGCAGCAGTTCCAGCAGGAGGTTGGGGCGGCTGAGCACCCGGCGCAGGAAGGGCAGCAGCGGGACGTGCCGGAAGCGGGCCGGGACCTGGGGGGCGTACCGGGTCGGGACGGGCTCCTGGTAGTACGGCGAGGTCCGGGACAGGAAGGGGAGGAAGGCCGCGGCGGCCAGGGCGGCCAGCAGGACCATGTTGTCCCGCAGCGGGTACAGGGAGGCCATGTTCGGCAGCATCATCTTCGCCGGGAGCGTCATCACCAGGACGACGGCCACCGGCCAGACGAAGCGGTCCGAGGCCCGCTTGCCGACCCGGCCCACCACGGCGAGCAGCACCCACAGCAACTGGTGCTGCCAGGCCGTCGGCGCGACCACGACCGCCGTGCAGCCGGTGATCGCCACGGCGAGCAGGAGCTGGCCGTCGCGGGCGTAGCGCACGGCCCGGCGCAGGCCGAGGACGGCGACGGCGGCGCCCAGCGTCAGGAACAGCGCGATCTCCAGCGGCCCGGAGAGGCCTAGCCGCAGCAGGGCGCCGTGCAGGGACTGGTTGGCGAGCGCGTCGGCCTTGCCGCCGAGACCCACGCCCGCCAGGTGGTGCACCCAGTAGGTGTGGGAGTCGTCGGGCATGGCCGCCCAGGCGAGCACGGTGGCGGCGCCGAAGGTGGCCCCGGCCGTGGCGGCGGCCCGGCGCCGCTCGGTGAACCACAGCAGCGGCGCGAACAGCAGCAGGATCGGCTGGAGCGCCGCCGCGAGGCCGATCAGGACACCGCCCGCGCGCTCGCCTCTTATGGCGAAGCAGCCGAGCAGGACGAGCAGGACCGGGATGATGCTGGTCTGGCCGAGCCAGAGGGTGTTGCGCACCGGCAGCGACAGCATGAGCAGGCAGATCGCCACGGGCGCGGCGAACAGCGAGGTGCGCCGGCCGGCGGGCTGGGGCAGCGCGCGGACGGCGACCAGGCCGAGCGCGACCACCAGCAGCAGGGTGCCGAAGGTCCAGCCCCAGCCGAGCGCCTCCTCCGCCGCGCGGGTGAGCGGCTTGAGGACCAGGCCGCCGAAGGGCGTGCCGGTGAAGCGGGTGGAGTCGTAGAGCGAGCCCTCGACGTGCAGGACGCCCTCGGGGCCGACCCAGGTCTCCAGGTCGGTCAGCCGTTCACCGCGGGGCGAGCCGACGACCACGGCCATCTGTCTGACGGCGAGGACGAGGGCGATCGTCCACAGACCGAGCCGGGCCGCGCGCAGGCGGGTCCCGGCCGGGCCGACGGCCGTCGCTCCGAAGGCTTCCGCCGGTCGCCCGCTGTGCTCCGCATTCGCCACGCCTCGTCGGCCTCCCGCCCCGTCCGTCCACGTGCGTGCGTGGGTGAGGTGTCCTCCGCGAACCCCGGGGGTTTCGCGCCGCCCCCGGGAGAGACGCAGGCTACCCCCGCTTCACCTGACGTCCGTCTCGTTTTGTCCGAATGACGATAGTCGTGCGGGGATTCGGCCGCCTGCGCGGAGTCCGTCCCGATCGCCGAGAAGTGCCCCCGAGCGGGAATCGGATCTTGGGCGGGGCCGTCGCACAGGGGGTAGACGGCGGCTGTACGGAGGGCTGGGGGATGGCCGGTTTCCGCTTCGACTTTCCGTTCGAATGGGTACGCGCGGGCGCGGGGGTGACGGCACGCGCCCCGCGACCGTGCACAGCCGGCCCTCGTGGACGACCTGCCGGAAGGTGCCGTCCGTCGCCGTGGGCCAGTTCGCGGTCGCCGGAGATCCGTGCGGGTTCGGGGAACTCGTCCCCCCGTGACTGCTGACGGTCGGCGGGGTGCTGGTGCCGCTCGCCGCGGGCGCCGTGTTCGCGCTGCGGCCGGGTCGGCGCCGGGCGTCCGCGCACACCCGGCGCGGCGGAAACGCCAACGGCGTGAAATCGGCGGTGCGGGCCGCGTCCTCCGGCTAGATTCGCAGACACGAGTAGTTAGCGACTCTAACGAAGATATGAAGGCAACGAAGACATGAAAGGCACAGGTGCATGAGCCAGTCAGAGCAGTGGGAAGCCGTGGACGCCTACTTCGCCGCTCAGCTCGCGCCCGACGACGAGGGGCTGCGGGCGGCCCTGCGCGACAGTGAGGCCGCCGGCCTCCCCGAGATCGCCGTATCCGCCCCCCAGGGCAAGCTGCTCCACCTCCTCGCCCGCATCCAGGGCGCCCGCACGGTCCTGGAGATCGGCACCCTCGGCGGCTACAGCACCATCTGGCTGGCCCGCGCGCTGCCCGAGGACGGCCGTCTGGTCACCCTGGAGTACGAGCCCCAGCGCGCGGAGGTCGCCGCCCGCAACCTCGCCCGTGCGGGCCTGGACAAGGTCGCCGAGGTCCGGACCGGACCGGCCCTGGAGACGCTGCCCCGGCTCGCCGACGAGAACCCGCCGCCCTTCGACCTGGTGTTCATCGACGCCGACAAGGCCAACAACGCGCACTACGTGGAGTGGGCGCTGAAGCTCACCCGCGCGGGCAGCGTGATCGTCCTGGACAACGTGGTGCGCGGCGGGCGGGTCCTCGACGCCGACAGCGGCGCCCCCGACGTCCAGGGCACGCGGGCCGCCCTCGACCTCATCGCCTCGCATCCGCGGCTGGACGGCACGGCGGTCCAGACCGTGGGCGTGAAGGGCTGGGACGGCTTCGCCCTGGCCCGCGTGCTCGCCTGACGTGCTCGCCCGACCGGGCTTCGCCGCGGGGCTCAGACCTCGTGGTAGAAGCCGACGTTGACGCTGCGCGGCGCGGTGCGGTCCTGGACGACGATCTCGCCGTTGCCGCCGCGCGGCAGCCGGACGCTGCCGCCGTAGGGGATGGTCTGGGCGTACTCGCCGACCGCGAGCCGGACCTCCGAGGACGGCTCCGCCTGCGAGCCGCGCAGCCACGTCACCTGCCAGACCCCGTCGGGGCCGCAGAGGAACTCCAGGTGCGCCCTGGAGATGAACAACCAGTCCTCCGGCGTCACCAGCCGGCACAGGGACTTGTCGCGGCCCACCCGCAGCACGGCACCGGGCTCGGTGGGTGCGTCGGCCATGAGCATGCCGGCCGTGGCACCCGCTTCCTGCCCGGAGACGGTGGCCATGGTCAGTTCGAGCACGTGCGCTCCCCAGTGGAAGGTCCTTGGACGACGGCCCGGTTGGGAGCCGCCGCCGCATACTAAAACGCCCGGCGGTATCACGTCCGGCACAATGGGTTCATGACCGAGCGAAAGCCACCGGGCGTGAGCTTCGAGTCCTGGACCGACAAGCAGATACGTGACGCCGAGGCGCGGGGCGAGTTCGCCGGACTGCCGGGCGCGGGCAAGCCGCTGCCGAGCGAGCTCGAGCAGCCCTACGACGAGCTGTGGTGGGTCCGGCGCAAGATGGCCCGCGAGGGCCTCGCGGTCCTGCCGCCGACCCTGGCCCTGCGCAAGGAGGCCGAGGACGCCCTCGCCGCCGCTCTACGAGCCCCCACCGAGCAGAGCGCCCGCCGCATCATCGAGGCCATCAACCCCAAGATCCGCGAAATGATGTTCCGCCCACCCCCAGGCCCACCCCTGGGCCTCAAGCCCTACGACGTCGACGAAATAGCCCACCACTGGCGCACCACCCACAACCCCCCGGCCCCCTAGCCCCTCTTCGAGGGGCGCGAGGAACCACGCACCTTCTTTTGGGGGCGCAGGGAACTGCGCATCGTGCATCTTTGAGGGCCACGGGGAGCAGCGCACCTTTTTAGGGGCGCGGGGAACTGCGCGACCCGCACCCGCACCCGCAAAAGGGGGCGAGGAACCACGCATCCCTGAGGGGCCGCGAGGAACCGCGCATCTCCAGGGGCGCGGGGAACTGCGCGACCAGCCCCCACGCCCCCGCGCCCGAAGAACGAAACGTCACCGCGCCGGCGGCGTAGGCGCGACAATCGGCGAGTCGTCCCCCGACTTGGCCCTGGCCCCCCGCTCGGCATCAGACGCAGGAGGCGGAGCCTCATCCCGCCCCCCGATGTCCTCGGCGGTAGGCGCCCCGGGACTGACATGCCGACGCCGCCCGACATCCCCGTGCGACTCGGCACCGTGCGACTCGGCACCGTCGTGCAACAGCAGCAACGCCAGCTCCCGGTAGTCGCGCAGGGCAAGCCGAAGCAACTCGGTGTCATCGGCCTGTCCCCGAGGGGCGTCACTGGCCTCCCAGGCCATCCGCAACCCACGCCGCCGCCGTGCGACCGCGTCGGTGAACCGCGTGGCGATCTCCTCCACGGCCCGGTCGGCCTCTTCCACGGCATGCCTGGGCTCGTCCACGAACTCGGCGACGGCATGCCGCAACCGCCGCTCGAGCCGGTCGCACTCGTCGCGCGCGAGCAACGGAGCGACGGTGCCGCCGGTACGTCCTGTCACCTCGGTCATTTGACTCGACTCCCCTTCGTCCCCGATCCCACGGCACCCGCGCCCACCAGGTCCTGGAACAGCTCGCGCGCCTCGATCATGGCCGTACGCATCTCCTCGGTGGCCGCGCCGTTCCCGGACACGCCGTCACCGGCCGTTCCGTGCCCGGCCGTCGCGGGCTGCTCGGGCGCGTACCCCGGCGCGTGCTCGGACGCGTGCGCGAGCCGGTGCACATGGCGATAGCCCTGCACATGCCGGGCGTGGTGCACGGACAGCGCGGCGAGCTGTTCGTCGTAGTGCCCGCTGTCCGGGAAGCCCCGCGCCTCGGCCGCCTCGCCGAGCAGATGGTCCGCCTCGGACAGGGCCTCGCGGGGAGCGTCGACGAACCGCTCCTGCGCGGCCGCCCAGCGGGCCTGGAAGCGTTCCTGCAGGTCGGGGTCCAGCGGCTCGATGCGCAGATCCCCGTGGCGTGCGACGCGCCGCGCGAGGTCCCGCTCGGCGGCCTTGGTGTCCCCGTCGTGGCGGGTGACGGCCCGGTCGTACTCCGGTCCGAAGCGCTTGCGCAGATCGCCGCGACCGTGCGAGCGGCCGTAGCGCAGTGCCATCAGGGCGGCTACGGCGACGACCAGGACGGCGCCGATCACGACCAGAGCGATGATCAGTCCAGTGGACATGGATGCCTTCCGCATACTCGGTCCGGACGAGCCCCTGGCGGGGCCGCCTCGGGAGCCGGGTTGCCTGCGCGGGCCGCCTGAAACGACCGCCGGAAAACGGTTTGCCCCGCCCGCCCCGGGCCTGTCGGGAATGACACCCGACCCCAACCGGTCAGGCGTGAACCGCGCTTTCAGGCGAAACGCTGCACCGACCCGCCGTCGTACGGCTGCTCCCGCTCCGAGCCGCACAGCTCGTCGTTCAGCTCCTTGACCAACTGGACGAGATCCGTGGGACGGTCCGGGCCCCACCAGTCGCCCAGCAGCTCCGCGAGCGACTCCTCGCGGGCCCGCCACAGCCGCTCGGCGGCCAGTTCGCCCCGCGGGGTGAGACTGAGGTCGAGGCCCGCCCGGGTGGCGAGGCGGCGTTCCTCCACCTGCCGCGCGGCCTCCATGATCACCGCCAGCGGCACGGGGCTGCGCTCGGCCAGCACGGCCGGCTCCACCGAGCCGTACCGCTTGATCCGCAGCAGCAGCCAGCTCGCCGCGGGCAACAGGTCGTACCCGGCCCGCTCGGTGATCGTCCGGTAGACCTCCCGCCGCCCCTCGCGGGTGCCCAGCACCGACAGCGCCCGGCACACCTCGTCGTACGAGGTCCGCTCGACGGGGTTGCTGGCCAGCGTCTCGGTGACGTCCGGCGCCGTGACCGAGGCCCGCAGCCGGTCCTCCCGCAGGAACCACGCCAGCGCGAAGCCGGTGACGGCGACCGGGGCGGCGTACAGGAACACATCGGTGATCGCGGACGCGTACGCGTGCAGCACGTCCGGCCGCAGCGACGACGGCAGCGACCGGATGCCGCGCGGGTCGGCGGCCAGCGAGTCGGCGGAGACCCCGGCGGGCAGCCGCACCCCGCGGAAGGCGTCGGTGAGCTGGTCGGCGAGCCGGTTGGAGAAGACCGAGCCGAAGACGGCGACGCCGAAGGACGCGCCGATGGAGCGGAAGAAGGTCGCGCCGGAGGTGGCGACGCCGAGGTCCTCGTAGCCGACGGCGTTCTGCACGATCAGGACCAGCACCTGCATCACGAGGCCGAGTCCCAGGCCGAACACGAAGAAGAAGGCGCTCATCTCGGTGGTCGAGCTGTGCTCGTCCAGTTGCGCGAGCAGCAGCAGGCCGAGCGCGGTGACGCCGGTGCCGGCCACGGGGAAGACCTTCCAGCGGCCGGTGCGGCTGACGATCTGGCCGGAGACGGTGGACGCCAGCAGCAGCCCGATCACCATCGGCAGCATGTGCACACCGGACATGGTCGGGCTGATGCCGTGCACGACCTGGAGGAAGGTCGGCAGGAAGGTCATCGCGCCGAACATCGCGAAGCCCACGATGAAGCTGATGACGGCGGCCAGGGTGAAGGTGCGGATGCGGAACAGTTTCAGCGGCAGCACGGGTTCCGCCGCCCGCCGTTCCACCGCAACGAACAGCACGGTCAGTACGGCGCCCAGTACCGCAAGACCGATGATCTGCGGCGATCCCCAGTCCCAGGTGGTGCCGCCGAGGGAGGCGACGAGGACCAGGCAGGTGGCGACGGAGGCGATGAGGAAGGTGCCGAGGTAGTCGATGACGTGCCTGGTCCGCTTGGGCGGCAGCCGCAGCACGGTGGCGATGACGACGAGCGCGACGGCGCCGACGGGGAGGTTGACGTAGAACACCCAGCGCCAGCTCAGATGCTGGGTGAACAGGCCGCCGAGCAGCGGTCCGAGGACGCTGGTGGCGCCGAACACGGCACCGAACAGGCCCTGGTAGCGGCCGCGTTCGCGGGGTGGGACCAGGTCGCCGACGATCGCCATGGACAGCACCATCAGCCCGCCGCCGCCCAGGCCCTGCACGGCGCGGAAGGCGATCAGCTCCGCCATGTTCTGGGAGAGCCCGCACAGCGCCGAGCCGATCAGGAAGATCACGATGGCGGCCTGGAACAGCCGCTTGCGCCCGTACTGGTCGCCGAGCTTGCCCCAGAGCGGGGTCGCGGCGGTGGCGGCCAGCATGTAGGCGGTGACCACCCAGGACAGGTGCTCCAGGCCGCCCAGGTCGCTGACGATGGTCGGCAGCGCGGTGGAGACGATGGTCTGGTCGAGCGCGGCGAGCAGCATCCCGAGGAGCAGGGCGCCGATGGAGACGAGGACGTTGCCGGGGACGTTCTCCTGACCGGCGGTCCCCTTGTCCGGGGGGAGCACCGGGGTGGTGGCCCCTTGCGCGTCGTCGGCCATGCGGACCTCCCGAGGCTCGCGGTACCACTCCATCGTGGTGGGTGTGTCCCGTTATGGCCTGTCGAGTGCCCCTCGCGGGCCGGGGGGAGCCTTGTATTCCGGGGGGTTGGGGCGGGTGCGGTGGGTGGTGTCTGCATAATCACGTGTGCTCGCAAGGGGAGGGGACGGACACGTGGCAGACCAGCAGGGACAACCATGCCCGGAGTGCGGAGCGTCCCGCGCCCCGGACAACACCCCGTCCTGCGGCTGCGGCCGCCGCGCCTCCGACGCCCTCGTCCAGTCCCGCACGGCGGAAGCCGCCGCGGCGGAGGACTTCAACCCGCTGCGCATCCGCCCGTACGTCGACCTCGACGCCGCGGGCGCGAACGCGAAGCCCGCGGCCACGGGCCAGGGCTCGGACCCGGCACAGCGGGGTCCCGCGGAGCATGGCGCCCAGGGGCCGGCCGGGGCTCCCTCGGCAGGGGTTCCTTCTGCCGGGACTCCCGCGGCGGCGCCGACCGCTCCGCGCGCCTCGCAGGCCGACGCCGAGGAGACCATGCAGCTGTCCGCCGTGCCGCAGGCGGGCCGGAGCGCGCCGGGCGACCCGGCCGGAGCGACAGGCGCCGCGGGGGCGCAGGGGGTGCCCGAGGCCCCCACCACGGCCCTGCCGACCCCGCTGGGGCTCTCCGTGGAGCCGCCGCGCGACCACGACCTGCGGCTGTTCGAGGCCTCGGACGCCGGGCAGCCGGGCCCGCCGTCGCGCCGGGCGGGCGGCGGTGCCGGTCGCGGCCGTGCCCGGCGTACCGCGCTGATCGCCTCCGCCGGGGCCGTCGTGGCCGTGGTGGCGGCGGCCGGGCTGGCGAGCGGGCTGTTCCAGTACGACACGCCCTCGCGGGACACCGCGACGGCGGAGGACGTGCGGGAGGCGGCACCGGAGACGCCGAGCAGTGACGCGGCCTCGCCGTCGGCGACCCCGGGCGACAGCGCGGAGGGGTCCCCCTCGGTCTCGGCCTCGCCGTCCGAGTCGGCCTCCCCGTCGGCCAGTGAGAGCGCCTCGCCGTCGCCCTCGGAGTCCAGCGAGTCGCCCTCGGCGTCGGCCTCGCCCACTCCGTCGGTGTCCGAGGCGAGCCCGCTGGTCTCCGAGGACCCGGAGACCACGGCTCCGGCCGACGGCCCGGTGCTGCGCCGGGGCGACCAGGGGCCGGAGGTCGCAGAGCTCCAGGCCCGGCTGCGCCAGCTGTACCTCTACAACGGCGACGTCAACGGCAACTTCAACCACCCGCTGGAGAACGCCCTGCGCAACTACCAGTGGGCCCGCGGCCTGTTCGAGGTGTCCGACATGGGCGTCTACGACCAGCCGACCCGGGCGATGCTGGAGTCGGAGACCTCGGAGCCGTAACGGCCCCGCTCCCCGGCGGCGTCACCGCGGGGCCGCTTCACCATGGGGGCCGTGTCACGCCTGGTCGACGTGCAGCCGGATCGTGCCGTCGGCCGCCGTCTCCATCCGGATCCGCGTGAGGTCGCGCACGTGCACGTCCGGGGCGTGGGCTCCGGCACGCGGACCGACGCCGACGACACGCATCCCGGCGGCGCGCCCGGCCGCGATGCCCGCGCCGGAGTCCTCGAAGACGACGCAGTCGGCGGGGTCGATACCGAGTTCGGCGGCGCCCTTGAGGAAGCCCTCGGGGTCGGGCTTGCTGGCCCCGACGGACTCGGCGGTGATCCGCACCTCGGGGAGCGGGAGCCCGGCGGCCGCCATCCGCGCGGTGGACAGGCCGACGTCCGCCGAGGTCACCAGGGCGTGCGGCAGGCCGCCGAGGAACGCGAGGAAGGCGTGCGCGCCGGGTACGGGGACCACGCCGTCCATGTCGGCGGTCTCCTCGGCGAGCATGCGCGCGTTGTCGGCGTGGTTGGCCTCCATGGACCGGTGCGGCAGCAGGAGGGCCATGGAGGCGTGGCCCTGGCGGCCGTGGACGACCCTCATCACCTCGTCGCCGTCGAGCGAGTGCCGCTCGGCCCAGCGCCGCCAGATGCGCTCCACGACGGCGTCCGAGTTGACGAGGGTGCCGTCCATGTCGAGCAGGAGGGCGCGGGCGGTGAGCACGGTGGTGGCCGTCATCGGGATAGCTCCAAGCATGGTCAGGGGGCGTCGGACGGTCCCCCTGGGTGCGATACAAGGCGGCCCCGCCCGCCGGTCAGGGAAAACGGGCGGGGGCCACTTTGTTTCTCTACGGTACAAAACAATTCCGGCATCCGGCGAGCATGTGGAGAAATCTTCACGCGCCGTTCAGCTCGCGCCCCCGGTGTCACCTCGCCACGCGCGCGTGCCGGAGCACGACAGGCAGGACGCGCCCGAGCGCGCGAGCCCGGCCGCACGGGGCCTGGCCGACGAAGACACGCCCGAGCACGCACGGCAGGCGCCACGGGGCGATCGGGGCCACCCCGGACAGGCGCCCCGACCGGTCACAGCCCGACGCCGCCACGGCCTCCCTGGACAGGCACCCCGGCCGGTCACCGCACCAGACCGTCACGGCCACCCCGGACAGGCACCCCGGCCGGTCACCGCACCAGACCGTCACGGCCACCCCGGACAGGCACCCCGGCCGGTCACCGCACTAGGCCGTCACGGCCTCCCACAGGCTCCACAGACCGAGCGCCAGCATCAGCATCGCGGCGATCTTGGTGATCAGCTTCAGCGGCACCCGCTTCATCAGCGCCTTGCCGCCGACGATGCCGAGCCCCGCGACCGCCCACAGCGCGAGCACCGCGCCGAGGCCGACCGAGAGCGGGTCGTCGTAGCGGGCGGCGAGGTTGGCCGTCATGATCTGCGTGAGATCGCCGAACTCGGCGACCAGGATGAGCATGAACCCGGCCCCGGCGACCTTGCCGAAGGACTGGTTCTCGGGCCTGCGGACCTCGCCCTCGTCCTCGTCCTTCTTCAGCAGCAGCACGGCCGCGCCGCCCAGGAAGAGCACGCCGGTGAGGGCCGACAGGATCTGCGCGGGCAGCAGGGTGAGCACACTCCCCGCCGCGACGGCGAGCACGACATGCACCGCGAAGGCGGCGGCGACACCGACGAAGACGTACGAGGCGCGGTAGCGGGTGCCGAGGACGAGACCCGCGAGGGCGGTCTTGTCGGGGAGTTCGGCGAGGAAGACGACGCCGAAGACGACCGCCATGACAGTGAGACTGATCAACGTTCCACAATCGGTCGGGACCGCCCCCACCGAGTTCGTGCGCTGACCCTTCGGACGCGACCTCGGCAAGGACAGCACACGTCACCCGTGCCGGAGGGCACGGGTGTGCACTGCTTGCCGAAGGTCTCGCTGGCCGGTCCGCCGTCCTTGACGGAGGTCCGGTTCCGGGCGCCGGCCCAGCTGAGCTGAGCAGTATGTCGACGGTCCGGCGAAGAGCTACTCCCCTTCTGCGGTGCCCATGGTACGCGAGAGAAAGTTCGAACGTAAATCTTGTCGTGTCATGCGCGCGTCACTAACTTCTCACCGAGCGCACACCTGTACGCAACGCACCAGAGCGAGCATTCCCACGCCCGCTCGCCAACACCCCCACATCGCCAGGGAGTTCACATGGCCAAGTTCTACGCGCGTCGACGCCTGAGCATAGTCGCGGCGCTCACCGGTCTCCTCGCCTCCGCGTCCCTCCTCAACGGCCCGAGCGCCTCCGCCGCGCTCCCCACGCCGGTCAGCGGCGCCACCGCCCGCAGCTACCTCGCCTCGCTCACCGTGGCGACCGAGAACCGCACCGGCTACAACCGCGACCTCTTCCCCCACTGGATCACCGTCTCCGGCGCGTGCAACACCCGTGAGACGGTCCTCAAGCGCGACGGCTCGAACGTCGTCACCGACTCCGCCTGTGCCTCCGTCAGCGGCAGCTGGTACTCGCCCTACGACGGCGCCACCTGGACCGCCGCCTCCGACCTCGACATCGACCACCTCGTCCCGCTGGCCGAGGCCTGGGACTCCGGCGCCGGTTCCTGGACGACCTCCAGGCGCCAGTCGTTCGCCAACGACCTGACCCGCCCCCAGCTCATCGCGGTCACCGACAACGTCAACCAGGCCAAGGGCGACCAGGACCCGGCCACCTGGATGCCGTCCCGCACCGCCTATCGCTGCACCTATGTGCGCGCCTGGGTCCAGGTGAAGTACTACTACGGCCTCTCGGTCGACTCCGCCGAGAAGGCAGCGCTCCAGAACTACCTGGCCCCCTGCTGACCGGCGCTCCCCCGCCCGGCCGCTGATCCGCCATTCCGCGCGGAACCTCGCCGCAGGCCCCCGTCGTTCCGTACCGTACGGGGGCGACGGAAAAAGGGGCGACGACGTGGCGGAACTCCGGCTGGGACCACTGCTGAGATACACGGGCGGCTCGTCCGCGACCGTATGGGTCGAGACGAGCCGCCCCTGCGCCGCCGAGGTGCGCTGCGCCGACGGCTCCGGCGGCGGCACCCGCACCTTCCAGATCGCGGGGCACCACTACGCCCTGGTCGAGGTGGGCGGACTCACGCCCGGCACCTCGACGCCGTACGAGGTGTTCCTCGACGGCACGCGCGTGTGGCCGGAGCCCGGGTCGGCCTTCCCGGCCTCCGAGATCCGCACCTGCGAGGTGGGCCCCGGTGCGGCCGGAACCGTCCGTGTCGCCTTCGGCTCCTGCCGTTGGGCCGCGCCCCCGGCGGGCGGCAAGGACCCGGTGGGCCCGGACGCCCTCGACACCCTCGCCGCCCGCCTCGCGGCCGACCCCTCCGCGCCGCGGCCCGACGTCCTGCTCCTGCTGGGCGACCAGGTGTACGCCGACGAGACCTCTCCGGCCACCCGCGAATGGCTGGCCGCGCGCCGCGACGTCACGGACCCGCCGGGCACCCAGGTCGCGGACTACGAGGAGTACACCCGGCTCTACTACGAGTCCTGGCTCGACCCCGAGGTGCGCTGGCTGCTGTCCACCGTGCCGAGCTGCATGATCTTCGACGACCACGACATCGTCGACGACTGGAACACCTCCGCCGCCTGGGTCACCGACATGCGGGCCAAGCCCTGGTGGCGCGAGCGGGTGCTCAGCGGCCTGATGTCGTACTGGGTCCACCAGCACCTCGGCAACCTCACCCCCGTCGAACTGGCCGCCGACCCGGTCTACGCCGCCGTGCGCGAAGTCCCCGACGGCACCGACGAGTTGCGCGCCTTCGCCTGCCGGGCCGACACCGAGCCCGCCTCCGTGCGCTGGAGCTACCGGCGCGACTTCGGGCGGGTGCGGGTGCTGATGGTGGACAGCCGGGCCGCGCGGGTGCTGGAGGAGGGTGCGCGCTCGATGCTCGACCCGGGCGAGGCGGAATGGCTGCGTACCGAGGCGCTGGACTCCCCGGGCGACTACGACCATCTGCTGATCGGCACCTCCCTGCCCTGGCTGCTGCCGCACCTGGTGCACGACGCGGAGGGCTGGAGCGCGGCGCTGTGCACGGGCGGGAAGGGGGAGCGCTGGGCGCGGTTCGGGGAACGGCTGCGGCGGGCGGCCGACCTGGAGCACTGGGCGGCGTTCCCGCAGTCCTTCGAGGCGCTCGCGGACCTGATCGCCGAGGCCGGGTCTGGACCGCGGGCGCCCGCCACCGTGCTGGTGCTCTCCGGTGACGTCCACCACGCCTATGTCGCCGAGCCGTCCTGGCCCGAGGGCTCCGGCCCCACCGCGCGGGCGCTCCAGCTGACCTGCTCCCCCGTCCACAACGCGATCCCCGGCTCGATAAGGCTGGGCTTCCGCTTCGGCTGGAGCCGGTTCGGGCGGGCCCTGGGGCGCCGGTTCGCGGGGCACGGAGGGGTGCCGCGGCCCTCCGTCGACTGGCGGCGGACGGGCGGGCCGTGGTTCGGCAACCACCTGATGACCCTGACCCTGCGGGGGCGGGGCGCGGACCTGCGCCTGGAACGCGCCCGGCCCGACGGCGGAGGCGGCCGGGGCGGCGGGGGCGTGGACGCGTCGCAGGGCGGGCACGGGGCGCGGCTGGTGACGGTGGAGGACGTCCTGCTGACGGAGGAGTAGGGGCGTCCGGCTGACGGAGGGCGTCCGGCTGATGGAGGGCGTCTGACTGACGGAGGAGCAGGGCGTCCAGCCGGCGGAGGGCGTCTGACTGACGGAGGAGCAGGGGGCGTGGCGTGCCGGGAGCCCGCGACCCGCCGCGTGACAAGGGCCCTAACCCCCTGTGTACCTGATGTCACACGCCCGGCGTACGCTGTGTGGCTGTCAACGGCCCCCTTCGCCGCATTTCCGCGCACCACCGCGGCAGGGCCGGGCCACGGGGGGGAATGACGGGGAGTTTCTTGTGTTCGAGAGTCTGGGGCTGCTGGCCAGTGCCCCATGGATCTACGCCCTGGTGGGCGTCTCGGTGCTGCTCGACGTGTTCCTGCCCGTGCTGCCGAGCGGCGTCCTGGTGATCATGGGGGCCACGGCGGCCGCCGCCGGGTCGGGTGCCGCCGCGGCCGGGCGCGTCCCCGACGACGTCCCGGACATCCTGGCCCTGACCCTGTGCGCGGCCACCGCGTCGGTGCTGGGCGACCTCGTGGCGTACAAGCTGGCCCGGCGCGACGGCAGTCTGCCCGCCCGTGCCATCGCCCGCTCCCGCAGGCTGGCCCTAGCGCAGGAACGTCTCGGCGCGGCCCTCGCCCGGGGCGGCGGCGCCCTGGTCGTACTCGCCCGGTTCGCCCCGGCGGGCCGCTCGGTCGTCTCCCTCGGCGCCGGTGCCGCGCACAGCCGCGTCCGCGACTTCCTGCCCTGGTCCGCGCTGGCGGGCCTGTCCTGGGCCGCGTACAGCGTCGCCCTCGGGTACTTCGGCGCGCACTGGCTGGGCGCGGGCTGGCTGGCCACGGGGGTGTCGGTGCTGGCGCTGTTCGCGGCGGGGTCGGGGGCGGCGTACCTGATGCGGCGGCCGCGGGCGGCGACCGAGGCGGCGTAGGGCCTGCCGGGGCGGAAGGGCCAGGAGGGTCAGAAGGACCCGAAGGGCCGGGAGGAACTGCAGGGCCGAGACCGGGGTTCGACTGCGGGAGCCGTGCCCGGGCGGGAGACTTGGGGCATGTGCCGCAGCATCAAGACCCTCCGCCCGCCCGCGCTCCCCGAGGAGGCGACCGAGGACGACATCCGGGCCGCCGCCCTCCAGTTCGTCCGCAAGGTGTCCGGCTTCCGTGCCCCGGCCGCGCACAACCGCGAGGTCTTCGAGCACGCCGTCGACGCCGTCGCCGAGGCCACCGCCGAACTGCTCTCCGGCCTCGAGGTCAGAGGCCGGACCGCCCACAGGGCGAGCTGAGACCGGTACGGCACCCGTCACCGCGCGACGCCCTCGCACCCGCCCGCGGACCGGGGGAACGGCCCCCGGTGACCGCCCCCGCGGGGGGCCGGAGGCTTCCACGGGCATGCCCGCTCTGTGATGATCGACACCGAGGCGGCCACCGCACCGGGGCCGACCGACGACAAGGAGCCACATCCCATGGCACACGACGAACTCACCGTCGCCGTACTGGGTCCGGGCGGCGTGGGCGGACTGCTCGCGGCGCTGCTCTCCCGCTCCGGCCACCGGGTGATCTGCCTGGCGGGCGAGGAGACCGCCGGCACGCTGCGCACCTCCGGGATCGAGGTCCGCAGCACCCTCTTCGGCGACTTCCACGCGCGCGTGGAGGCGGACACCGAGCTGCGCGAACCGGTCGACGCCTGCCTGGTCGCCGTGAAGGCGACCGCGCTGGCCGACGCCGTCGCGCGCGTGCCCGCCGAGGCGCTGGGCGACGGTCTGCTCGTGCCGTTCCTCAACGGCGTGGAGCACCCCGCCGCCCTGCGCGAGCGCTACCGCGCCGACCGGGTGGCGCCCGCGGTGATCCGCGTGGAGTCGACGCGGGTGGCACCGGGCCGGATCGAGCACACCAGCCCCATGGCGGAGATCGACCTGGCGGGCGACGGGGTCCCGGCCGAGCGCCTGGACGCCCTGGCGGCGGCCCTCTCGGCGGCCGGTCCGGCCACCCGGGTCGTCCCGGACGAGGCGGCCGCGCTGTGGGCGAAGATGTCCTTCCTGGCGCCCTTCGCCCTGCTCACCACGCACCACGGCCTGCCGCTCGGCGACGTACGGACCACCCATCGCGAGGAGTTGACCGCGCTGGTGGCGGAGACGGCGGCGGTCAGCGGCGCGGCCGGCGGCCCCTCGGACCCGGCCCAGGCGCTGGCCCGCTACGACTCCTTCCCGGCGGCCACCAGGTCCTCGATGCAGCGGGACGCCGAGGCGGGCCGGGCGCTCGAAGTGGAGGCGATCGGCGGGGCGTTGCTGCGCGCGGCGGAGCGCCACGGCGTGCCGGTGCCGGTGGCGACGAGCCTGGTCGAGAAGCTGAGGGCCACGTCCGGCTGAGCGACACGGCGGTGAGCGACGGGTGTCCCGGGCGCCGAGCGCGCCGGGGGCACCCGTTCGTCGTGGGACGCGCGGGCACGGGCGTCTCGGTGGGGACGTCCCGCTGTGGACGCGGTACGGGGCCCGTCACGAAAGGCTCTTCACAGGCGCCGAACACTCGGACGCTCGTTCGAACAGTCCAAGGGGAACACTCCTTCGCGTGAACCACGCGAAGCGGCTCGCAGCTCAAAATCGAACAGGCGTAGCATTGCCGCGTGGCTACGACCTACGACTTCCCGAGCGACCTCCTTGCCGGTCAGGAGGAGCTGCATCAGGTCCGGGCCGAGCTCTCGGCCCTGCTGAAACGACTCCCCTGGTCGGTCACGCCCCTCGACGGCTTCCACGACACCGCCGGCTGGCGCAAGGTCGAACGTCCCGCCTCCCCCGGCTGGACCGAGGACGAGCAGGCCGAGGTGGAGAAGCTCCGCCGCCGCGAACACGAACTGGCCGTCTTCGTCACCACCCACCGCTACTGGTCGGAGTTGACCGGCTCGGACCGCGTCACGGCCCGTTCCCGGCTCAAGCACGTCGGCCCGCCCCGTGAGGAGTCCTGAACACGACGAAGACCCCGACCGGAACCGGTCGGGGTCTTCCCGTGGTGGGCGCGGACGGTTTCGAACCGCCGACATCCTGCTTGTAAGGCAGCTTGACTAGGACCCCACTGTTACCAGGGAAGATGCACCCTTGCCAACCCCTCATGCCCAGTCAGGCAGGTTGCGTAGGGCCAGCTAGTCAAGTTGCTTCCCCTCCCCCTGGCCGGTGACGGGCCCGCCTCTGGTGGGTGTCACCGCTAGTCCTGACCAGGGGAAACCTCTGTACGCCTCTCTCCTGGCCTATCTCCCCCACCTAGGCCCCTCGGGTCCAGCCACGTCCCCACAGCCCTGGAGGCGGACACGCACGGGGTAGGTCAAGGGTGGAGTGGTGATCGCGCCCTGACCCCTGGTGATGGGACTGTGCTGCCTTCTCTCCGGTCCCGTATTGCCCTGCCCTTATGGAGATATCCAGCGCCCTTATCAATACAAGAGAGAGGCCCCCGCCTCTTCCCCTCTCCCGCTTTCCCGGTGAATTCAGACGGTCCAGAGTCCTCGCAGGCCACAGGGTTCTCGAACGTGTTCACTTCCCGGCGGACAAACTAGGACAACCCGGGGGTTATTAAATGGCGCTGTGGAGGTGGAGGTGAGTCCCCTAAAATTTCCACCATAAATAGCTGTGACCCACATCACCTACCCCTGTGTCGTGTGTGGGGTAGGTGTGACAGGAGGATGAGCAGGTGCTTAGTCACCAGTCGTCTCCGCAATAGCAATAACGGCGCGTAGGTAGTAGTTACACCGTGCTAGGTCGTGTTTCTGTGGACCTAGGCCGTGGTTTTCTCCGACTGGATAGCAACAGCCCTCTCCCACAGTTCCTCTGCATGGTCAGAAAAGCGGGAGAACATGCCTCCCTTGCCCATGGACCGGAGATGCAGGAGGGGTGAGTCATGCCCAACGAGCCTGGCCAAGTGGGGTGTGACCAGTGCTTCATCATCAAACCGGAACACGGAGAGGGACACGTGATTGACGGCATCTTCCGGAGAAGAGAATCGAGCCTCAATCCCTTCGATATCCCTTAGCCTCTCCAGGTTCTCCAGGGTGATCCTGATTCGAGTGGAGACGGTAAGGGCCACGTCCTCGATGGTTTCCCGCTGTCGGGTCACTTCTCCATTGGGGTCTCCCAGGAGGAACCTTATGCGGCATCCCTCTCGCACTTTCCTCCGCAGGATTCCGGGGAAGTCCGGGACCTGGGTCCACAGGAAGTAGTTCGTGTATCCGGCGAAGAACAGTTCCGACGTGGCTTGCTCTGTCAGTTCTCCCCAGACATTGGAAGGGCAGGCAGATCGGTAAGGATAGCTGTGAAGGATCTCCCTGTCTCCGCCCGTCTTGATCCGTTCCTTCACTGCCTTAGGCCAGAGCATTTCCTCATCCACTCCCAATGCCTTGCATGCGTCATCACGGTTCCTGGCGTGGGGGATCAGTTCGTCATTGGTGATCCACCGTTCCACCGTCTTCCCGGAGATCCCGACCCTCAGTGCTAGCTGTCTGGGTGAGAGACCGGCTGACTCCATAGCTGATCGTAGGGCAGTGTTCAAGGGCTCTCCCAGGGACGTTTGGGCCTTCTTCGAAGGTACCGCCCAGACCTTCCAACTGTCCCTGCGCAGGTCCAAGTTCGTCCCAACTGGGGACACACGATGCATGGCATGGCAGACGAGACAGACGCACCACCTCTCGCGACGCTGCGCATCGAGGTGTACCGGTTGAACAGAGAGACCGGAGAGAAGACGGTCATCAAACCGGCCCGAGTGATTCAGGCAGGGGAGGTGCTCATGACCTCCGAATACCCGCCCTGTTCCTGCTACCAGTGCCGAGACAAGCGGAGATGAGAGAGCGTCCTCACACAGAAGACCGGGGAGCCTTGCCCCCGGTCTCTCGTGTTTCTCGGGGCAGATCTTCTGTCATACTCCGTGCGTTAACTGAATCGGGAGGGGATGTGCAATGGGATGCTTGGGGTTCTTGCTCGGTCTTGGTGTGGTGGGTTCCTCGTTCTTCCTGCCTTGGTGGGGAACCCTTCTTCTCATAGCTGGAGCGTGGTTCATCGGGGTACTTGGGAGACCTCCTATCGGGGGAGCGATCGGGGCAGGGATGGTTCCGTTTGGCGGGTTCCTCGTCGCCGCCGCAACGGATAAGGACTTTGCCAGCTACGCTCCAATTGCTCTGGCTGGATTCATAGCCATGGGAGGGCTGATCCTCTACAACAAGGACCGGGAGGATCGGGACTGAAAGTATCCACGAGAGGGGCGATCGACCCAGTCGGCTCCCCCTTCTCATGTAGTCAGCTTCAGCTCAGCCCTGATCTCCTTGTAACGCTGGCTAACGTATCCCCTCGTTACTCCGATCTTCTCCGCTGCCTGTGTCGGCGTTAGTCCATCCAGGAACGCCCGACGGATGGCAGCCTTGTTCTTCTCGGCGTTGCCGTTACTCTTCCTGGCTCCGTTACTGCCCCTTCGAACGTTACCGACACCAGTGGCGTTACCGTCGGCGTTACTGATCTTCGGCGTTAGCGACTGCGTTACCACCGTTACCGTTACTTCCTCCGTTAGCGTTAGCTCCAGGTCTCGGAACTTCCTGCGGTAGATCGGTGCCACCTCAGACGCACAGATGAGAATGACCGGAGCAACGGAGTGGATAGCTACGCCCACCCAGTCACCGGAGGATAGAGAGCCCCAGGTGTTGAGGAACAGGGAAGCTAGGCCAGTAATCCACCTGAACCCCGTTGGCCACCTCCCTCCCTTTAGTCCGTGCTTGCTTAGTACGGCATCAGCGGATAGGGATAGGACTAGGGCCGCATCCACCAGGACCGGTAGAAGCCAGCCAGTCCACTCCCACTGAGAATGAGCCGAGACCAGAGGTGCACCGGTCATGAGACTGAAGATGATGGCTGCACCGGCAATGATCCAGACAGTAACGCTAACGGTCTTACGGGTACGTCTAACGCTTCGCAGTTCGTTAGTAACGTCGTACATGGAATCTCCTTCGTGAGTAACGCCAGACGAGTAACGCCTAACGCTGGTTGGTTGAGTAACGCAGACGAGTAACGGTTACGTCGATGCCCTGTACCTACGGGCACCCTCTTGGTCGGTAACGCGTTACCAGGTGAATAGGTCCGGCTTACCGGTGAGACTGCGAGGTAGCTTGTCGTACTCACCGGAGAGGGGTAGTCGGCTAACGATTCCCTCTAGCTCCTGGTCCGGTACGTAGGTGTTGCTCATGCCCTGAATCCAGAACGGAGAGAGGATGTGCACGAGAGTCAGGTAACGGCTCTTTCCTCCGTCGAGTAGGGCCACCACCTTGCTTAGCTCCCCATTCCCGTGGTCCCTCTTCAGCTTGGGTAGGAGTAGCTTCCAGGTTCCGGCATGGCCAATGCGGTAGTTCCCATCGGAGGTGAGAGCAACGTAGGTGAATCCTGGGCTGTGCTCCGTTACCTCTAGCTCGTTCAGTAGTCGGCCCTGTGTGGCTAGCTGACTCATGTACTGGACGGAGGAATGAAGCCCACACAGCCCCATTCGGTGTCGGTCATCCTTGGGTGGTGCAGAACAGATAGAGCCGTTGTCCAGCAGCCAAGGGCAGGTGCGTACAGGCATGGTTAGTCCTCCTTCGGGACTGGTGAATGGATGATGAGACCCGGGGTTGTTTAACCCAGGATCGGAGGATGAGAGTGTGACCTCTCACGAATGCAACATGGACTCGGGTAAGCAGAGGGGTTCCTGCGAGACATAGCCAGACCTGACAGACCTGACATGCCGACTACTCTCCGTCCCTCGAAGACTCTCGGGACCGGAGTCATCCCAAGAACCCCCCTCATTCCTTCTCCGATGGATAGGGCAGGGGAGGGGTTAACCCCCGACCTGCCCGTCAAGGACTCTCAAAGTGGGTGGGGGGTATATAGGTGCAGGTGGTGGTGTGGAGTTGTTGTTGTTGTGGCTTAACAACACCTATATAGGGGGGGAGGGACAACAACAACAATCCCAACAACTTCCCGGCTCAGACCTCCTTGCGGGTCCAGCAGTACGCCCCATCCACGGACAGGAGAGCCCCATAGGCACGGCCACCAGAGAGGTTCGTGGTGTACGTAGTCTTGGACCCACCGAACTCCTGAGAGAGCTTGTCAGCCACAGTCGCAGGCTTCATTCCCTGGCACTTGGTCACGACGTACTCGGCGATACGGGCGTTACGGTCCAGAGTCGCAGTAGTCCTCTGCTGCTTTGCCTGCTCCTTGGCCTGTGCCGCAGCTTCCTTCTTGGCCTCTCGGTCGGCCTTCTTCTTGGCGTTCTCCTCGGCCAGTGCCGCAAGAGACTTCTCCTCCAGAACGGTGAATCGAGCACCTGCACCAGGAGCAAGGGTCATGCGGTATTCCTCGGCGATGTGGTTCCCCTTGAACTTGAGGAACACTCGGCCGTTCTGTCGGTAGGCGTAGACCCTGTGCCTGACAGACTGCGTGATTGTGCTGGACCCTAGGGGTAGGTCAGACTTCCCGTTGGGTCCAGTCTTCTCGGAGGAGTGAGCCACTACTAGGACTGGGATCCCGGAGTTCACGAACAGGCGCACCCCATCGAAGAAGTCTCGGATGGTCTCGTCACTATTGATGGTTCCGTTAATGGCCTGAGTCAGGGAGTCGATAACCACGAAGTTGTAGCCCTGGTCAAGGATCTTCTTGTGTAGGGACTTCCACTTAGCAGGGGTCCGCATGATGGGCAGCTGGAAGATGTCAACCGGGGGAACCATGCCCTCTGGGAGTGCAGTGCTGATTCGCTTGACGTACTCGGTCTGTGCGTTGTCATCCGTTCCGAGGATTGCCACCTTCCATGGCCTGTCATCCACTTCCTTATCCAGGAAGGTTCCGCCCGTAACCATTGCTGCCACGAGAGCGCACACCAGGTAGGACTTCCCTGTCTTGCTCTCTCCATAGAGAAGGGTCGTGGCACTGGAGATAGCCCCGTCAACGATGAAGTCCTCTACTTCCTCCGCTGCCGCTAGTGCCTCCTCCCACGTGAATACCTTGCCGTCCCACTCTGGGATGTACTCGGTCTCAAGCGTTGCTAGTGCAGTGTTGCTGCTCATGCCTTACTCCTTGGTTGGATAGTGGGTGCCCGCCTTTGCAGGGCCCCAGGTTTGGTCATGCAGAAGGGGCCTCTATCGCATTGGACAGAGACCCCTCTGAAGTGTGCTTTCCGTATTCAGTTCTGACCCCGAGCCGGCTGACCCTTATCTCGGCCGTCAGAGTTCCCATTCCCTGTAGTTCGTCGGGAAGAGATCCAGGATCCCCCTCACGCTCTCCCTGACTTCCGGTAGATCGTCCAGCGTTAGTGCCCCCAGATTGACCCCGAAGATGAATGCCGCCGCTACCTGACATTCGTGTACTGGCTTGCCAGTATTCAGCGCGATGATCCGAGTGGAGTTGTCGAACACTTCCGCATACTCATCATCGAAGATCTCGACCACCCACTCATCACCCTCCCAGTAAGCTTCATAGTCAATCCCCGTGATCTCCAGTAGGTCGCTCGTGTTGCTCTGACATATCTCTCTGTTTGACCCGGCAGATATGCGCTCCTGGTTCCAGTGGGTATCGCAGAGGTGGTCGCGGTGGATTTCCCTCCCGCACTTGAGGCAGCCGTAGTGTCCGTTGCTCATCCCTGCTCCTCCTTCTTCGTGTACTTCCTGATCGGCTCCAGCTTCCGCCCTGCCTTCTTCGCCCTGTAATGCTGCTTGCATAGACCTAGAGCAAGGTGCTTACGTCCACAGTTGGGGAAGCTGCACACTCGCTCTCGGTTCTCCCCGATCACCTTTAGCTCCCTCCCTGCTAGCTGCTGCTTGTAATGCTGGAAGCACAGGCCCTTTGCGTAATGCTTGCGGTCACACTCGGGGAAGTCGCACCCCTCCTTTGCTGGCCTCACGTACGACCCGATAGGGATTAGGTCACGACCCCTTAGCTTCTGCCGTGCATGAGTGGCGCATAGTCCGTACGCCCTTACCGGCCTGTCGCACTCTGGTCCAGCGCACGTCTTCTCGTTCTCGGTCATAGCCCCTCCTTGGGCATAGAAAAACCCCGACCACTCAGGCCAGGGTCAGATGTGTATTGAGTGGGTGCCCGCCTTTGCAGGGCCCCAGGCTCAGAGGGTGTTCCCTTACTTGTCTTCCATCAGGTTTCGGATCAGCTTCTCGTACCGCTCATTGGAGATCAGCACCGCTTCCACCTTCCCGTACCTCGTGATTCCCACGGTTTCGTTTCCCTGGGTCACTCGCCTTAGCAGATCGGCCACCACGTCCCTGGCCTCAGTGCTGGTTACCTTGTACATCAGTCCTCCTTGAATAGGTCTACGCGGTTGCGCAGCTTCCTGCTCTGCTCTCGCTCGTACTCCTCGACCATTACCCGGTACTTCCCAGGGATTCCCTGAGCCTCCGTCCATGCGCGGTATTCTGGAGTAAGGCGGAACTGTTCCATCTGGTCTGGCACTCGAATGTCTCGCCACTGGTGGTGTGCTAGTAGCTCCCTTGTCCTGCCTCCCTCCCACAGGGCCAGGATCTTTACGGGCTTCCCCCCGTTCTGTTCCTTGCTCACCCTGATCAGACGGCCAAGGTTTCCCTTCTCGGTCATCCCGGTCTTGGCGTTGCCGTTGTCCATCTCTACTGAGTAAGTGATTCCCTCAGAGTGCTCAGTGATTAGCCCTGCCTCGTACAGTTCAGTCACTTCCTTAGCTGTCTGGTCATTCCTCCACGCGGCAAGCACGAACACATGAGCATCGCAGAGGGTCAGGTTTCCGTTCCCGAATCCTCGCTCTCTCGCTTCCCCTCGATGCTCGATCTCTCCACTCATTGCGCAGCTAACTTCAGCTACTCCGTCATGCTTCTCCTCGAATAGGTCGAACTCCATTGGTGGTACCTGCTTACGTGCAAGGGGATGCGGCGAGTCGTCTCGCCCATCCCCGGTAGTGATGCTCCCCCACCTACGCGAAAGACCCCAAGACTGGTTCTCTCAGGGCCTCTCGCGAGTGGGTGTATGTAGTTGTCTCGCCATGCCCTCTCAGCCTCTCTCCTGGCCGTACAGGGTCTTACGCTGCCTTGCTCCAGTGGTATGGGCTGATGTCTAGGTTGGGGATTAGGCGCGCTCCCATCCTGAGTGGGTGAATGCAAGCCCCTCCCTTGCCGTAGTGCTTCCCTAGAGTCTTCCTGTCATCGAACTCCTCTCGGCACTGCGGGTTGATGCAGCGGTAGCCAGTGAGAGTGCGGGTGTAGTGCTTGCGCATTGCCTGACCTCCATCGGTCTTTGGGTAACAACGGATGCAGGTGTGGGGGTGATCTCTCCTCAACCCCCACCCTGGGAACTCCACTGGTTTTGGGTAACCACCGCCAAAAGGAAGAGGCCCGGTTCCCCCACGAGAACCGAGCCTCAACTACTGCGTAACCAACCAATGGAGACGGACAGGCACCTGAACTTGGGTACGCCTGCCGTACCTCTATTACACCATGTTGGGGATGGTTCGTGTCGTCTGATTAAGCGGGCACACACGGGACCACGCCCAGGTACGACAGACCGGAGCACGACCCCTCTCATTGCCTCTCAGCTTCCGGGGGAGCGGACGTCTGGAGCATCCCCACCGGAGAGGGCTAGTACCTATCCCCCAGCTTCTTAGCCACCTTCACAGCCCTACTCACGGCCATGTCTGAGGCATAGCGACGGAGCATGGTGGGATCCTTCCATCCCTGGATAGTCATGACGTCCTCTCCCGACACACCAGCAGAGAGCAAGTCATCTGTTGCTGTGTGCCGGAACTGATGCGGGTGACATCCCTCGTACCCAGCTTCCTTGGCCCTGCGGTTCACCATCCGATAGAGACCGGAGTAGGTGAGGTGCCCACGATTCCGAGTGCCCAGCCAGAGCCAATCCAGGTCGGCCATCTTGTGAGTCTCCCTGGCCCTGATGTACCGGCTCAGAGCAACCACAGTCTTGGGCTGAAGCGGGATGATCCTGCCCTCTCCCGTGGCTCTCGCATCCTTGAGGGGAACTACCTGAGCCAATCCCTGTTCCAGGTCGAGGGAATCCAGACGGAGAGACAGCAACTCCTCAGCCCTCAGCCCCTCCGTGAGAACCCTGATGACTGCGTGGTCTCTCACCTTCTCGAACTCCCGAACCTTCGGACTGCCGTTGCCTGTGACCTTGAGCAGATCCCGAATGAACTCCTGGCTCAGGGTCTTGGGCTTACTGGCAGAGGGAGGTGCGTACCGCTGGAGCTTCTTGTCTCGGTACGGATTGGTGTGGTCGTGCTCCTCCTCCAGCCACACGAAGAACGGGCGAAGGTTCCTCTGCGTGCTATTGGTTCCGCCCTGGCTGTGAGCCTGGAAGTAGGCCCGGAAGAACAGGTTCAGCGTGTCCGTTTCGACGGAGAGAAAGTCTCCCTCCATGCCCTCTCGGCTCATCCACTGATCCAGGGCCCTGACAGCTTCCACGTAGGACCGAACCGTCTTCTCCGTGAATGGCCGACCGTGCTTGTTGTTGCTGGCCCTGAGATGGGTTCCGTAGTCCTGGACTGTGGCCTGACGGATGTCTGACCGGTCTGGCTGGCTGGGGATGGATCGGAGCGTGGTGCTCCTGGTGGTTCCCTGAGACGCCCTGAGAGGACTCTTCCTGGCCTGTGCCGACACGGGTAGCTCCTGCGTGTCCTGGGCTAGGCAAGTTCCACATAGCGAAGCGGCTTGCCTAACCGGGTCTGATACCGGAGCCAAGCCGCTTCACGTGGTTCGTCTGACTGATAATCCCTGGTCAGACGGTCTCTGGTGGGCGCGGACGGTTTCGAACCGCCGACATCCTGCTTGTAAGGCAGGCGCTCTACCCCTGAGCTACGCACCCGAGGACGAGTCGACAGCCTACATGGCGCAGGGCGGTGCCCCGAAACCCTTAGTGCGCGCCCCTGGGCGCCCCCGAGAGGGTGCGGGGGAAAACCCCACCAAGGATCCGGGAGCAGCCCGGATCCCGCGGACCGCGCCCGGCCCGTACGGTCGACGGTGTCGCGCGGGCCGCCGGGCCCGGCGCAGTCGTCTTCAGGGAAGACCAGGGGGAATCGTCATGGGCAGCTCCGTCCTCACGCCTCGCACGGCCGCCGTGGCCGGTGTCGTCGCGCTCGCCTTCGCCGGACTCACGGGGTGCGCCTCCCCCGGCGACGACAAGGACCCCGAGCGACGCTCCTTCGCGCTCGAGGGACGCACCCTGACCGTCGACTCCGAGGACTCGGCGCTGGAGATCGTCGCCGTGGACGGCGGACCGGAGGACCGCGTCGGCGTCACCCGGTGGTTCGCGGGCAAGGTGGTGATCGGTGACGGCCCCGGCATCAGCTGGTCCATGTCCGGCGACCTGCTGAAGCTGCGCGTGGACTGCTCCGGATTCCTCGCCGACTGCCAGGCCAGACACCGTATCGAGGTGCCGCGCGGCATCGCGGTGAAGGTCGAGGACGGCGACGGCGACGTCGAGGCCAGCGGCTTCCGCTCGGCCCTCAGCGTCAGAACCGGCGACGGCTCCGTCCGCGTCAGCGACAGCACCGGCCCGCTGGACCTGAGCACCGGGGACGGCTCCATCCGTGCCGACGTGGACGCGCGGCGGATCAGGGCCCGGACCGGCGACGGCTCCGTCCACCTCGAACTGGGCGCCGTACCGGACCTGGTGGACGCCCGCACCGGCGACGGCTCCGTGCACCTCGAAGTGCCCCGGACGGCATACCGGGTGACGACGAACACCGGTGACGGATCGGTGGACGTGGAGGTCCCCCGCGACGAGTCCAGCAAGCACGTCCTGTCCGCGCGCACGGGCGACGGAAGGATCACTGTCAGCACCCTGAACTGACCTCCCGGCCACGCCCGCACCCGAATTCATGGTCCGCCCCGCGAACTGACCGGGCCGTGTGTTCGTCCTTAACCGGTGGGAGAATGACACCGGCAGGGCGCGACAGCACGGGAGAGGGATGTGACGGCGAAACCACCGCAGCCGTATTCGCCGTCGACGCGCGCCCGACGCCCCTCGCCCCCACGCACCCCGGCCTCACCGCTGCGGCGGGCCCTGCGGGACACGCTGACACTGACCGCGCTGCCGCTCGCGGTCGCCCTCGCGCTGCCCGCCGCGTTCGCCGGAGGCGGCACCCGGCGCTGGTTCGGCGGCCGGGCGGACAGCCAGCGGGCGGAGGCGCAGGCCGCGAAGGACGACGCTGCGGCCGCGTTCTACGAACTCGACACCGCCCAGCGGGATCTGCGGATCTCCATCGAGACGATCGCCGCCGTCGACGCCTCCCCCGCCGCCCGGCGCGCCGTCGAAGGGTTCGCGGATCTGGGCCGCCGGATCGACGAGGCCAGCCACCGCTACATCCAGGCCGTCGACGCCCACGACCTGGACCGTGACGACCTGGAGGCCTCAGCCGCCGCCCGCGCGCGCACCGAGCTGACCGCCGCCAAGGACGAGCTGGTCCGGGTCAAGCAGGACCTCGACCGGTTCGAGCAGGGCCTCGGCCCGCTGCTCGGCAAGGCCGAGACCCAGCTGGCCCGGCTCGCGCCCGCCGTGGAGCGGGCCCGGCAGGCCCTTCTGGCCGCGTCCGACGCGCTGGACGCCGCGCGCGGCTCGGGGCTGCGCGCCGACGACCTGGCCGCCCGGCTCGCCGCCCTCGCCCCGGAACTGACCCGCCTCAACCAGGGCGCCGGACAGCACGGCGTGCCGCAGACCCTGGAGCGGGCCGGGCGGGTGTCCCGCGAGGCCGAGGCGATCCGCGCCGAGGCCGAACGGCTGCCGGAACGGGCCGCCGAGATCGACCACCGGCTGGTGTCCCTGCGCACCCGTGCCCAGGCCCTCACCACCCGGGCCGGCCAGGTCGAGCCCGTGCTCAGCGAGCTGCGGCGGCGTTTCACGGCCGCCTGCTGGCAGGACCTCCAGCACGTTCCCGACGAGTCCGAGGAGCACGTACGGCAGGCCGAGGGGAAGCTCGCCGAGGCGCGCACCGCCCGCGCGGAGCAGCGGTGGGCGGACGCGACGGCCCTGCTGTCGACCGTGCGGGCCCTGCTGAACAGCACCGACGAGGCCGTCTCCGCGGCCGGCGACCGGCTCACCCGGCTGAACGCCGTGCAGAAGGACCCCCGGCAGGAGATCGAGCGGACCCGGTTCGCGATCCGGGACGCGCAGCGGCTCGCCATGGCCGGCCGCAACACCCCCGACCCCCGGCACGCCCGCCCGCTCGACGAGTCGGTGGCGCGGCTGGAGCGGGCCGTCGGCACGCTGGAGGGGCGCCACCCCGACTACTGGCACTTCCTGACCGAGACCGAGGCGGTCCGGCGCGGTGTGGCCCAGGTCGTGGGGCGGATCCGCGAGGAGCGCGGCGGCGGTCACTGAGGGTCCGCCGTTTGCACCACGGGGTGGGGCGGGCGGATATTGGGAACACGTACGGCCTCCGCTACCACCGCACCCAAGGGAGGCGGACATGGCCACACACGCGTTCCCCACCGGATCGCGCCGCCGGATCAGGCTGGACGAACACCTTCCCGTCGACCACCGGCTGAGCAAGGTCTACCGGTTCGGGGCCGGGCTGATGGGGCTGGCGCTCCTGGCTTTCGGCATCCTCGGGCTCACGAACAACATCGGCTTCTTCGACACCGGCGGCGACCAGGTCATCGGCCTGAACACCAACGGCGCGCTGAGCGTGCTCTCCATCTGCGTCGGTGTGCTGCTGTTCGTCGGCATGGTGATCGGCGGGAACTTCGCGTCCACGCTGAACATGATCCTGGGCGTGCTGTTCATCCTCAGCGGCTTCGTGAACATGGCCCTGCTGGAGACGGACTACAACTTCCTCGCCTTCCAGATCCAGAACGTGATGTTCAGCTTCGTCGTCGGCGTGCTGCTGATGTTCTTCGGCATGTACGGAAGGGTCGGCTCGGCCCTGCCGCACGACAACCCGTACTGGAAGGCCCGCCACCCGCAGCAGGCCGAGGCGCGCCACCCGGGACCTGATCCGGACGCGGAGACCCGTGCGGCGCTGCCGCCGAAGGACCCTGGCCGACCGTACGACAAGGGTTGAACCCGAGGGCCGAATTCCGGGGACGCCGGTTAGCCTGTGCGCATGCCTCGCTACGAGTACCGGTGCCGCACCTGCGGCGACACGTTCGAACTGAGCCGTCCCATGGCGGAGTCCTCCGCGCCGGCCGCGTGCCCCTCGGGTCACGACGACACGGTCAAGCTGCTGTCGGCCGTCGCGGTCGGCGGCTCGGCCGGTGCGCCGGCCGCGGCGCCGCGCGGCGGGGGCGGTGGCGGTGGTGGCTGCTGCGGCGGAGGCTGCTGCGGCGGAGGCTGCTGCGGCTGAGCCAACAGATATGGGCATACGAGTGTGGGCCAACGGTTGTTGGCCCACACTCGTAGTGCTGCGCCGCCGCGCCCGGCAGGGTGTGCTGAGTGCTGTCATTGCGCGGGTGCGGGCGCGTCGTGGCTGGTCGCGCAGTTCCCCGCGCCCCTAAAAGCTTGCGCAGTTCCTCGCGCCCCTTGGGGTGGTGTGTTGTCGGGTGCGGGCGCGTCGTGGCTGGTCGCGCAGTTCCCCGCGCCCCTAAAAGCCGCGTCGTGGCTGTGGTCGCGCAGTTCCCCGCGCCCCCGAGAAGGGCGCTCACGTCACCTCGCGACCCTAGAAGCAAGCTCAGCCAAGCAAGCTCAGTCCGCTCCCCGCACCACCTTCAGGAACTCGCGGAGGATGCGCTCGCCCGCCAGTACGCCCCGTTCCGGCAGGGCGGTGATCATCGGGGCCGACCACTCCGCCTCGGCGAGTTCGCCGTGGCCCGGGCGCCAGCCCTGGTCGGCGACGAGCAGCAGATCCGCGTCGAGGAGCGAGTCCCCGGCCGTCAGCGTGAGGTCGGCGCCCGCCCGGCGGGCCACCTCCCGCACCGCAGCGCTCTTGGTCAGCGGCTTCGGAACGGCGTAGATCTTGCGGCCCTGCAAGGACACCGTCCAGCCGCGGTTCTCGGCCCAGACGGCGAGTTCCTTCACCCACTCCTCGGGGAGCAGCTCGCGCTCCACGACGAGGTAGGCGAACAGGTCCTCGGCGACGCGGTGCTTGCGGACCCAGACCGGGTCGGCGGAGACCTCCAGGTGGGCGCGGATCTCCGCGAGCGGCGCGCACTCGTCGGCGAGCCGGGCCTCGACCGCGGCCTGCCAGTCGGGGTCGGAGACGCCGTCGACGAGAATGTGTCCGCCGTTGGCGCAGATCGCGTACTCCGGCACCGGGCCGGGCAGGTTGATGCGCTGGTACTGCTTACGGGTCCGGGTCGTCGTCGGCACGAACACGGCCGCGTCGCCCAGTTCCGTCAGGAGACCCGCCGCGGTCTCGGTGAGGTACGACAGCGGTCTGCTCTCGTGCACCTCGACGCACAGCAGGCGTGGTGCCCGCGCGTCCGGCATGGTCAGGGCAAGGGCCGCCGAGGAGTAGATCAGCGTCCGGTCCAGATCGCTCGCCACGAGCACCGGCATCAGAGCGCCACCGCCTTTCCGTCGGCGCCCGTCGCGCCGCGCGTGTACTTGGGATGAATCAGCCCGACGCAGGTGTAGGGCAGTTCGGCGACCTCCTCGACGGGCACGCCGCGCTGCTCGGCGAGCAGCCGTACGTGGTCGAGGTCGGCGCCGGCCCCCACCCGGGCCAGGATCTTCCAGGGCACCCGGCGCAGCAGCACCCGGGTGGTCTCGCCCACGCCGGGCTTGACGAGGTTGACGTCGTGGATGCCGTACTCCTCGCTGATGCGCTCGACCGCGGCCCAGCCCTCCCAGGTGGGCTCGCGGTCGCCGGACTGGAGTTCCTTCACCGTCGCGTCCACGGCGTCCCCGACCTCGTCGAAGCGCTCGGACACCGCGTCCAGGAAGGCCACCGAGACGTCCGCGCCGGCGAGTTCGCGGTAGAACTTCGCGCCGTGGTAGTCGTCCGCGCCGACCAGGTCGGACCTGAGCACCGTACGCGATATCAGCCCGGAGACCGTGGAGTTGAGGCAGGCGGAGGGGATGAGGAAGTCCTCGCGGGTGCCGTAGGTGCGCACGCAGGAGCCGGGGTCGGCGAGTACGGCGATCTCCGGGTCGAAGCCGGCCGGGCCGCCGGAGGCCTCGAACTCCTCGATGGCGGCGGCGAGTTCGCGGGTGATGGCGCCCTTGCCGGTCCAGCCGTCGACGAACACGACGTCGGCGGGGTCGTGATGGGCGGCGAGGTAGCGCAGGGCGTTGGCGTCGATACCGCGGCCGCGCACGATCGACACGGCGTAGTGCGGCAGGTCGAGGCCGTGCCGGTGACGGGCCCAGCGGCGCATCAGCACGCCGACCGGGGTGCCCGCGCGGGCCAGGGAGACCAGTACGGGGCGGGGGGACCGCTCGGCGAGCACGAGCTCGGTGACCGCGCCGACGGCCTGGGCGAGCCGGGCCGCGGACTCCTCCAGCGCGGTCTGGAACAGCTGCTGGTACTGCGCGCTGGGCTGGTACTCCACCGGCAGCGACTCGGCGTAGTGGGCGCCGCCGCTCTGGATGGCCTCCTCGCGCTCCTCGGTCGGCGCCTCCAGCGTGACGTCCGAGAGGTCCTGGAGCAGCCAGCCGACCTCGTCGGGCGCGTAGGAGGAGAAGGCGGGGCCGCGGAGGGGCTCGGACAGCATGGCGGGCCTTTCGGGAACGACCAGGGGCTCGGGGACGTAGGACGGTACGACCGCGAGCAGGACCTGGGGGGCATGGGCCGCGAGCCGGGCCAGCAGGCCGTCGGGGGCGTGCAGCAGGGGGGTGTCGCCGGTGGAGTCGACGACGGCGACGACGGTGTCGAAGCCGGCGCCGGCGACGTTGTAGGCGTAGCGGTCGCCGGGGCCGTCGGCGGGGTCGTCGTGCGCGGGGAAGACCAGGCGGGTGCGGATGGCGTAGCCGGGGTCGTCGACGGCGAGGACGGGCGAGCGGGTGGTGGTGGAGAACCGTATCTCCGCCGAGGGCAGCCGCTGCTCCAGCGCGTGCGCGAGGCGGAGGGGGGCGTACATCAGCTCCTCGTTGCCCAGGACGAGGACGCGGCGCGCGTGGCCGGGCAGGGCGTCGGCCAGGCGGGCGGCCATGGCGGGGAGCGCGGACTCCAGTCGCTCCCGGTGCGCCTGCGTGAAGCCGTGGCGGCCCCCGTCGGGCAGGCCGGTGGGCCAGCGCAGGTCCACCCGGGTGACGCGGCGGTCGGGCGACTGTGGGCCGGTGGGGGTTGCTCGCGCCCCTTCTGGGGGCGCGGGGAACTGCGCGACCGGCCACGACGGCGCCGCAGCCGACGAACGACCCCCAGCGGCACCCCCGGCCTCGTGCCGCGCCACCAGGGCCTGCCCCTTCTCCAGCACCCCCTCGGGAAGCCGCACCGTGCCCGAGGCCGCCGCCACGAGGTCGACCCGCGCCCCGATCTCCCGGGCGAACCGCTCCATGCGGGCCGTGTCCGCCGGGGAGCGCATGTCGACCAGGGCGACGACGACGTACCGCCCGCGCGGATACCGCTCGTGCAGATCCCGGACGGTGTTCAGCACCGTGTTCCCCGTGGAGAACTCGTCGTCGACCAGGACCAGCGGGCCGTCGCCGACCAGCAGGGCCGGGTCCTCCGGGAGGAGTAGATGGGAGGTGGCGTGGGAGTGGGACTCCTCGAAGCCGCCCGCGCGGGCCACGCCGGGAACGGGGCGGCGGGTGGAGTGCAGGTAGGGCGCGGGGCCGAGGCCGTCGGCGACGCTGTGGCCGAGCCCGGTGGCGGTCTCGGCGTAGCCGAGGACGACCGCGCGGGCCGCCTCCTCGGCGCCGAGCAGCTCGCGCACCCGGCGGCCGAGGGCGAAGCCGTGACCGTGCACCACGGACGGGGACTGCGGCACATGCTTGCCGAGCACATGGGAGACCAGCAGATGGGCCCGCTTGGGGTTGCGGCGCAGCGCGAGCCCCAGCAGTGCCGTCAGGCTGTCGTCGCCCATGAGTTCGACCCCGAGCCGTTCGGCGACCCAGGTGCCGGACCAGACTCCGTTGTTCTCTGCGTTAGTCATGAGTTCCTGTGTCTTCAGCCGGGAATCCCGGCGGCGAGCAGCTCCACGAAACCGACGTCCTCACGCGCCACGCCGAACACCTCGGCGCGCAGCACGGTCCGCTCGGCCCAGGCGCGGTGCGGCTTCACCTCGTTCATCTTGTTCGTGTACGCCGATCGCAGTACACCCCCACCGTGCCGTTCCGGCCGCAGGATGTCCTGGGCGTCGCTGTACTCCTCGTGGCTGACGACGGACAGCGCGTGCACGGGCAGGACGTGGGAGGGGTGGATGCAGGTCTTGCCGGTCAGGCCGTTGGCCTGGTCGAGGGTGATCTCGCGCAGCAGTCCGTCCATCGCGTGTTCGAGCAGCGCCTCGCGCAGCTCCTCTGCCTGGCCCTCCAGGAAGGGGCTGCGCCGCAGCTGGGGCTTGAACATACGTTCCTGCACGCGGAAGTACTCCCACACCGGGCCGGTCACGGTGAAGCCCGTGCCGTCGGCGCGGCCGAGCATGTTGACCACGTCGGCGATCACGGAGGCCACGATCTGGACGTCGTAGGCGGTCATGTCGGGGGCCCGGCGCAGGCCGTAGGAGGAGCAGAAATCGGTCACCCCGAGGCGCAGGGCCAGGACCCGGTCGCGGTACTTGTCGACGGCGCGGGAGATGCCCTCCAGGGTGTCCACGCGCGACTCGCGGTAGAGCAGCTCGGGCGACTCCAGGACCGGCATCGCGAACAGGCGCCGGCCGCAGGCCGCCTCGGCGGCGGCGAGGGCCTCCAGGAAGGGGATGCCGCGTTCCTCGGTGAACTTGGGCATCACGAAGCCGGACAGCACCCGCACGGCGGGGCCGAGGCGGTCGACGAGGTCCGGGATCTGCTCGGGGGTGCGCACCCGGATGAACAGCAGCGGCGGGTCGTCGGCGTACGGCTCGCGGGCGGCGAGCTCGGTGAACTGGCGGACGAGGTTCTCCTCGCCGCCCGGCACGTCCGCGTCGTCGATCGAGTCCTCGAGGCACAGCACCATCGAGACCACGCCGCGGGCCGACTGCTTGACGATGTCGTCGGCGAGCCGCGGCCTGGTGGCCGGGCTGTACAGCGTGGCGCCCAGGGCGGCGGAGAGCAGCCGGGCGGGGGAACCGGCGGTGAACTCGCACGGCTCCTGATGGAAGAGGCGTCGCCGTACCTCTGGGGCGATGTGCCCGAAATGACGCATAAAGCTCCCCCGTGGTATCGGATTGACCTAAGTGATGATGTGAGTGGCCGGTAATAGTACGTAGGGCTCCATGTCCCAGGTTCCCGCAGGGCATGAATTTCAGGTAACGCAGGTGCGCACAGCCGCCCATACGGCAGGCCCACCCCCGCATTGTCGTGACCAGGACCGAGAAGGCAGGATGACCGCATGACGCACGCGATGCTGAAGGGGTCGAACGTCCCGCTCGAAACCACCACGGTGCGCGCCGTGCTGCGCTGGACGACGGGGCAGGGCGTGCCCGACGTCGACGCCTCGGCGCTGCTCCTCGGCCCCGACGGTCGCGTGCGCTCCGACGAGGACTTCGTCTTCTACAACCAGCCCCGGCACCCTTCCGGCCAGGTCTGGCGGCTCGGCAAGAAACGGGTCGCCGAGGGCCTGACCGACACGATCCAGACAGATCTCTCCGGTGTCGAGTCCAGTGTCGGCCGGATTCTGCTGGTCGCATCGGCGGACGGGGTGACGTTCGACCGCGTACGTTCCCTGCGGATCTCGCTGTACGACCCGTCCACGGCCGGGGGTGAGCCGCTGGCGTACTTCGACGTCAAGCCGCAGACGGGGCAGGAGACCGCGCTGATCTGCGGTGAGCTGTACCGGCGGGGTGACGGGTGGAAGTTCCGGGCCCTCGGGGAGGGGTATTCGGACGGGCTGCGGGGGCTGGCCACGGACTACGGGATCTCCGTGGACGAGTCCGAGGCGGAGTTGCCTCCGGCGGTGGGACCGGAGGGGGTGGGGGTGCCGGAGGCTGTGGGCGAGCCGTCGGCGGAGGTGTCCCGGCCGTTGCCTCCGGAGGCGCCTACGAGTGCGGTGCCTCAGCAGGCGGGGTACGGTTTTCCGCCTCCGGCGTACGGGTATCCGCAGCCGGTGGGTACTGGCGGGGAGTTCCAGCTGCCTCCGCAGGGGCCGCAGTTCATCAGGCCGTAGGCCCAGCCGCCGTCGCCGTCCGGCGGAGTCGCGGCTGACCGTCGTCTGTGGCTGGTCGCGCCCACGCGGCGGAGCCGCGGATCGGTACAGCCCCGCGCCCCTCCAGGGGGCTCCCGCCGAGTCGCGACCGGCCGCCGTCCGTGGCTGGTCGCGCAGTTCCCCGCGCCCCTTAAGGGGTTTCCGCTCCAGCACGGCTACAAGTCGCCGTCCGCTGAGCGCCCACGCGGCGGAGCCGCGGATCGACACAGCCCCGCGCCCCTCCAGGGGGCTCCCGCCGAGTCGCGACCGGCCGCCGTCCGTGGCTGGTCGCGCAGTTCCCCGCGCCCCTTAAGGGGTTTCC
>NZ_JBIALD010000011.1:259051-290263 GCF_042873115.1 Streptomyces sp. NPDC005017
CCGCTCCAGCACGGCTACAAGTCGCCGTCCGCTGAGCGCCCGCGCGGCGGAGCCGCAGATCGACACAGCCCCCCTGAAGAAGGGCGCTAGCGGTCTGCCTTGGATTTGTAGCCTCTGCCCCATTGGAGGCCCCAGCCGTAGAGGCGGTCGAGTTCGGCCTGGAAGCCGTAGACGAACTTGACCTCGCGGCGGACCATGATCTCGCCCTTGACGTTCTCGATGAGGACGATGGCGCAGGAGCGGGCCTGGGGGTGGCGTTCGTCGAGGCTGATCTCGATGCGGGGGCCGTTGCTGGGGTAGAGGGTGACCATCGCCTGGGTGCGGTCGAAGGCGGGGGTCTGGTCGTAGATGTAGGCGAAGACCAGCAGGCGCTTGATGCTGTCGCGGTGGTCGAGGTTGACGTAGATCGTCTCGCCCGAGGCGGAGCCGAAGCGGTCGTCGCCGCTGAGCTTGACGTACGGCGGGGCGTTGACGTCGCCGAGGAAGCCGCCGAGCGGCTGGACGACGCCCCTGGTGCCGTCCTGGAGCTCGTAGAGGCAGCCGAGGTCGAGGTCGACGTTGACCATGCTCTGGCTGTGGCCCATGACCTCCGGGGGCTTCAGGGCCCGGAAGGGGTGGCGCAGCAGACTCTCGCGCTGCGGGCCGCCGATGTCGGAGGTGCGCATGCGCCAGGCCAGGTTGACGCGGAGATGGCCGGTGGCGGCGCCCTGCTTGGTCAGGGAGACCTGGCTGTGCCGTTTGGTCAGCTCGATCGCGTTGGACGACGCGCTGCCCGAGTCGAACTGGATGTCCCGCCCGCGCCAGAGTCCGTCGAGCCAGCCCATACCCGCCCCCAAGTCGTGTGGTCCCCGCGAACCGCCTGCGGGGCGGCGCCGGAGGACCCGGTCCTCGACACCGCCCCGCTCGAAGCGTTCCTCACCCGTGAGGGTGTCACACCCCGGAGGAGACCTCGGTCTTCTCGTCCGATCCCGCTTCCCCGCCGGCGGCGGCCAGCGCGCGGTTGCGGCGGACGGAGGACCAGAAGGACCAGGCGATGAGAACGACACCGATCATGCCGGTGATGATCTCGCTGATCTGGTACTGGATGGTCACCAGGAGGATCACGGCGAGGGCGCCGATGGCGTAGTGGGCGCCGTGCTCCAGGTAGACGTAGTCGTCGAGGGTGCCCTGGCGGACCAGGTAGACCGTGAGCGAACGGACGTACATCGCGCCGATGCCGAGGCCGATGGCCATCAGGACGATGTCGTTGGTGATGGCGAAGGCGCCGATGACACCGTCGAAGGAGAAGGACGCGTCCAGGACCTCCAGGTAGAGGAACATGAAGAACGCGGCCTTGCCCGCGAGGACGATCGCGGGACGTGGCTTGCCGGCCCGCTCCGCCGCCTCCTCGGCCTCGTGCTCACGCTCCTCCTCCTCTTCGAGCCTGTCCTCGAAGAAGCCGGAGAGACCGCCGACGATCATGTACGTGATGAGGCCGGCGACGCCGGACAGCAGGACCGTCTCCGCCTTGTCGGCCGACCCGTCGTGCAGGTGCGCGTGCGTCGCGAAGGTCATCGAGGTGATGAGCAGGACGATCAGGGCGACGCAGACCGACAGCATGTCGATCTTGCCCAGCTTGGCCAGCGGGCGCTCCAGCCAGGCCAGCCACTTGATGTCCCGGTCCTCGAAGATGAAGTCCAGGAAGATCATCAGCAGGAACATGCCACCGAACGCCGCGATCGACGGGTGGGCGTCGGTGACGAGCTGCTCGTACCGGTCCTTGTCGGTGAGTGCGAGGTCGACGGCCTCGATCGGTCCCATCTGCGCGCTGACGGCGACGATGACGACGGGAAAGACCAGACGCATACCGAAGACGGCGATGAGCACACCGATCGTGAGGAAGATCTTCTGCCAGAAGGCACTCATCTTCTTCAGGATTCCGGCGTTGACCACCGCGTTGTCGAACGAGAGCGAGATCTCGAGTACGGAGAGGATCGCCACGATGCCGAAGGCGGTCCACCCCCCGTAGAAGACCGCCGCGACCAGGCCGAGCGCGGTGACCGCGAACGACCAGCCGAAGGTTTTCAGAACCACTGGCTACCCAATCCTTGTTGGGGGACCTCCCACACGGAGTGTGGGGGACGGTCTCCCCCGAGCCGTACTCGGCTTTACGAAACGTTGACGAAGTCTATTCTGCGGCGCCCCGGACGGGCCAGGAGGGTTTTCCGACCGGGGCGCACCCGTTACCGAGTACCGATGGGCGGCGCACCGTCAGGTCCCGGTATCGACCGGAACCTGACGGGCGCCGGGGGTCGCGACGGCCCGGACCGGGCCGGCCCGCGACGTCTCCGGCCCTACGAGACGTGGACCCCGAAGTCCAGGGCGATGCCCCGCAGTCCGGACGCGTACCCCTGGCCCACCGCCCGGAACTTCCACTCCGCCTGGTAGCGGTACACCTCGCCGAAGATCATGGCGGTCTCCGTGGAGGCGTCCTCGCTCAGGTCGTACCGTGCCAGTTCCTGGCCGTCGGCCTGGTTGACGACCCGGATGAAGGCGTTGCTGACCTGGCCGAAGGTCTGGCCCCGCTCGTCGGCCATGTGGATCGAGACCGGAAAGACGATCTTGTCGCACTGGGCCGGGACCCTGGACAGATCGATGATCAGGGACTCGTCGTCGCCGTCACCCTCACCGGTGAGGTTGTCGCCGGTGTGCTTGACCGAGCCGTCGGGGCTGGTGAGCTGGTTGTAGAAGATGAACCACTCGTCGCCCATCACCCGCCCGCCGTTGCACATCAGGGCGCTGGCGTCGAGGTCGAAGTCGGCTCCGGTGGTGGAGCGTGCGTCCCAGCCGAGGCCGATCAGCACCTGCGTGAGGTTCGGTGCGGCCTTGGACAGGGAGACATTGCCTCCCTTGGCGAGCGTGACGCCCATATTGCTGGTCCCTCCCCGAGGTGATGCTTATGTGGCTGTCCTGCACGTCCGGCGCCGCACGTAAACCGTGCGACGCCGGACAAAGACCTTCAGGTCGTGTGTCGCCCTGGGACCTTCGGGTCGCGTTCTCGCCCTGGATCGGCTCAGACGTTGACGCCGAAGTCCTGCGCGATGCCGCGCAGGCCCGAGGCGTAGCCCTGGCCGATGGCGCGGAACTTCCACTCCGCGCCGTGCCGGTAGAGCTCACCGAAGACCATCGCGGTCTCGGTCGAGGCGTCCTCGCTCAGGTCGTAGCGGGCGATCTCCGCCTCACCGGCCTGGTTCACGACGCGGATGAACGCGTTGCGGACCTGGCCGAAGGACTGCTGGCGGTTCTCGGCGTCGTAGATCGAGACCGGGAACACGATCTTCTCGATGTCGGCCGGCACGGCCGCGAGGTTGACCTTGATCTGCTCGTCGTCGCCCTCGCCCTCACCGGTGATGTTGTCACCGGTGTGCTCGACCGAGCCGTCGGGGCTCTTGAGGTTGTTGAAGAAGACGAAGTTGGCGTCGCTGGTGACCTTGCCGGTGTTGTTCAGCAGCAGCGCGCTGGCGTCCAGGTCGAAGTCCGTGCCGGTCGTGGTGCGCACGTCCCAGCCCAGACCGATGATGACCGCGGTCAGGCCCGGGGCCTCCTTGGTCAGCGATACGTTGCCGCCCTTGCTGAGGCTGACTCCCACGAGTCCTCCATTGGTGTCCAGGGGCGGGGTGCCCCGTCGTGCGTTGATAACGGATCAAACGATTCGATCCTAGTGACGGGTTCCCGTGGCCCGCAGGCCGCGGGGTGAAGAATCAGAGGGTGTCGAGCGCCGCGACGTACTCGCCGAGGTCCCGCGCGTCCGGCAGGGCGTTGACGACGCTCCAGCGGACCACGCCCTCCTTGTCGACGACGAAGGTGCCGCGCACCGCGCAGCCCTTGTCCTCGGCGAAGACGCCGTAGGCGCGGGAGACCTCGCCGTGCGGCCAGAAGTCGCTGAGCAGCGGGTACTCCAGGCCCTCCTGCTCGGCGAAGACGCGCAGGGTGTGGATGGAGTCGTTGGAGACGGCGAGGACCTGCGTGTCGCGGTCGGCGAACCTCGGCAGGTTGTCGCGCACCTCGCACAGCTCGCCCGTGCACACGCCGGTGAAGGCGAACGGGTAGAAGATCACGACCACGTTCTTCTCGCCGCGGAAGTCGGACAGCCTCACGGTGCGGCCGTGGTTGTCCTTGAGCTCGAAGTCCGGGGCCTTCTCGCCGACCTGGATGGCCATCTCGGGCAGTTCCCTTCGCTGGGCTGTTCGGGTGGGAACAGCCTACGAGGCGAGCGGCGCACACCGGCGGACGGACCGAGCACACGCTCGGTTCGTCCGCCGGTTTCGCGACGAGGCCGGGGCTCAGCGCTTCTTGGCCGCCGACTTGGGCGTGACCAGACGGCTGGCGTTCCAGTCCTTGCCCGCGTTGATGCTCTTGCTCTGGGACAGGCCGGCCGTGGTGGCGGCCTCTCCGATGTCACTGGGCTCGACGTAGCCGTCGCGGCCGGTCTTCGGCGTCAGGAGCAGGATCTGGCCGCCCTCCTCCATGTACGCGATGGCGTCCACCAGCGCATCGGTCAGGTCCCCGTCGTCCTCGCGGAACCAGAGCACCACGGCGTCGGCCACGTCGTCGTAATCCTCGTCGACGAGCTCGGTGCCGGTGGCCTCTTCGATGGCCTCACGGAGCTCCTGATCGGCGTCGTCGTCGTAGCCGATCTCCTGGACCACCTGGTCGGGCTGGAAGCCCAGCCTGACGGCCAGGTTCGTCTCCGCGTGGTCCGCGGTCGCGCTCACGGTTTGCCTCCTGATCATGTTTTGGGAATAACTCAGCCACGCGCGTGCGCGAAGCATTGGCCGTAGTCCACACGTGCAGGGCGGATCGCGCAAGTACCCGGCCGTGCAGACCGCCGAAACGGTGACGATCCTGGCGGTGTCACCGCAACTCCAGGCACTCCTCCGTGATCAAAGGTGACACACACCACACCTTTCTGCCCCCTATGGGCGTTTGAGAACCCTATGTGAGTACGAGTCTCGAACGAGATTCCACCGACATGCCGGGTCTGCCGGTTACCTCACGGTAGAGATGACGTTTGCCGCCCCGAGGTACACGATGGGGAGCGGTGCAGGCAGAGACGACACGGCCCTCGACAGGTAAGGAACAGCGTGGCTCCCGGATCCGATCGCAATCCGATCATCATTGGCGGCCTTCCCAGCCAGGTTCCCGACTTCGACCCCGAAGAGACCCGGGAATGGCTCGACTCCCTGGACGCCGCCATCGACGAGCGCGGCCGTGAGCGGGCCCGCTATCTCATGCTGCGGCTGATCGAGCGGGCCCGCGAGAAGCGGGTGGCCGTGCCCGAGATGCGCAGCACGGACTACGTCAACACCATCGCCACCAAGGACGAGCCGTTCTTCCCGGGCAACGAGGAGATCGAGCGCCGGATCCTCAACGCCACCCGGTGGAACGCCGCCGTGATGGTCTCGCGCGCCCAGCGCCCCGGCATCGGGGTGGGCGGCCACATCGCCACCTTCGCCTCCTCCGCCTCGCTGTACGACGTGGGCTTCAACCACTTCTTCCGGGGCAAGGACGAGGGCGACGGCGGCGACCAGGTCTTCTTCCAGGGGCACGCCTCGCCGGGTATCTACGCGCGCGCGTACCTGCTCGACCGGCTCGGCGAGGACAACCTGGACGGGTTCCGCCAGGAGAGGTCGAAGGCGCCGTACGGACTGTCCTCCTACCCGCACCCCCGGCTGATGCCGGACTTCTGGGAGTTCCCGACCGTGTCGATGGGCCTCGGTCCGATCGGGGCGATCTACCAGGCGCGGATGAACCGCTACATGCACGCGCGCGGCATCGCCGACACCTCGAGGTCGCAGGTGTGGGCGTTCCTCGGCGACGGCGAGATGGACGAGCCGGAGTCGCTCGGCCAGCTGACCATCGCCGCGCGCGAGGGCCTGGACAACCTCACCTTCGTGGTCAACTGCAACCTCCAGCGGCTCGACGGCCCGGTGCGCGGCAACGGCAAGGTGATCCAGGAGCTGGAGTCGGTGTTCCGGGGCGCCGGCTGGAACGTGATCAAGCTGATCTGGGACCGCTCCTGGGACCCGCTGCTCGCCCAGGACCGCGACGGCATCCTGGTCAACAGGATGAACACCACCCCGGACGGGCAGTTCCAGACCTACGCCACCGAGTCCGGCTCATACATCCGCGAGCACTTCTTCGGCGACGACCAGCGGCTGCGCGCGATGGTCGAGGGCATGACCGACGACCAGATCCTGCACCTGGGCCGCGGCGGTCACGACCACAAGAAGATCTTCGCGGCGTTCTCCGCGGCCCAGGCGCACAAGGGCCAGCCGACGGTGATCCTGGCCAAGACGGTCAAGGGCTGGACGCTGGGCCCGAACTTCGAGGGCCGCAACGCCACGCACCAGATGAAGAAGCTGACGGTCGACGACCTCAAGCGCTTCCGCGACCGGCTGCACCTGCCGATCTCCGACAAGAACCTGGAGGGCGGGCTCCCGCCGTACTACCACCCGGGGCGCGACTCCGAGGAGATCCAGTACATGCACGACCGCCGCAAGGGGCTCGGCGGGTACGTCCCCACGCGCGTGGTGCGCTCGAAGCCGCTGGCGCTGCCGGACGACAGCACGTACGCGACCGTGAAGAAGGGCTCCGGGCACCAGTCCATCGCCACCACCATGGCGTTCGTCCGGCTCCTCAAGGACCTGATGCGGGACAAGGAGCTCGGCAAGCGGTTCGTACTGATCGCGCCGGACGAGTACCGCACCTTCGGCATGGACTCGTTCTTCCCGAGTGCGAAGATCTACAACCCGCTCGGACAGCAGTACGAGTCGGTCGACCGCGAGCTGCTGCTCGCCTACAAGGAGTCGCCGACCGGGCAGATGCTGCACGACGGCATCTCCGAGGCGGGCTGCACGGCCTCGCTGATCGCGGCGGGCTCGGCGTACGCCACGCACGGCGAGCCGCTGATCCCGGTCTACGTCTTCTACTCGATGTTCGGTTTCCAGCGCACCGGCGACCAGTTCTGGCAGATGTCCGACCAGCTGGCGCGCGGCTTCGTCCTGGGCGCGACCGCCGGACGCACGACCCTGACCGGTGAGGGCCTCCAGCACGCGGACGGCCACTCACAGCTGCTGGCCTCGACCAACCCGGGCTGTGTGGCGTACGACCCGGCCTACTCCTTCGAGATCGCGCACATCGTCCAGGACGGCCTGCGGCGGATGTACGGCGGCTCCGAGGAGCACCCGCACGGCGAGGACGTCTTCTACTACCTCACCGTCTACAACGAGCCCATCCAGCACCCGGCCGAGCCGGAGAACGTCGACGTCGAGGGCATCCTCAAGGGCGTCCACCGCTTCGGCGAGGGCACCTCCGGGTCGATCCCGGCGCAGATCATGGCCTCCGGTGTGGCCGTGCCGTGGGCCGTGGAGGCGCAGCGGATCCTCGCCGAGGAGTGGGACGTGCGCGCCGACGTGTGGTCGGCGACCTCCTGGAACGAGCTGCGGCGCGAGGCTGTGGAGTGCGAGCAGCACAACCTGCTGCACCCGGAGTCGGAGCAGCGCGTGCCGTACGTGACGCGCAAGCTGTCCGGGGCGCAGGGGCCGTTCGTGGCCGTGTCCGACTGGATGCGGTCGGTGCCGGACCAGATCGCCCGCTGGGTGCCGGGGACCTACCAGTCCCTGGGCGCGGACGGGTTCGGTTTCGCCGACACCCGGGGCGCCGCCCGGCGGTACTTCCACATCGACGCGCAGTCGATCGTGGTGGCCGTGCTGACGGAGCTGGCGCGGGAGGGGAAGGTGGACCGGTCGGTGCTCAAGCAGGCCGTCGACCGGTACCAGCTGCTGGACGTCTCCGCCGCGGATCCCGGGGTGGCCGGGGGCGACGCGTAGGGGCCGGCTCCGGGAGGGCTCCCGCCGGGGTCTCCGGCGGGCATCGCGGTCGGCCGCGCGTGCCGCGTGCCACCGTACGATGCGGGCATGAAGGAACGAACGGCACAGGGCCGCTGGGAGCGAAGCACCCAGCGGCCCTTGCTGGCACTGGCCGTCCTGTTCGCGATCGCCTACGCGGTGCCGATCGTGGAGCCCTCCGCGAGTCGCTCGGTCACCCGCGCGTGCGAGGTGACCGAGTGGGTGGTGTGGGGGGCCTTCGCCCTGGACTACGTGGTGCGGCTGACGCTGTCGCGCGAGCGGTGGGCGTTCGTGCGGCGGCACTGGCTGGACCTGATCGCGGTGCTGCTGCCGCTGATCCAACCGCTGCGGTTGTTGCGTGTCGTGTCGACGCTGCTGCTGGTGGGGCAGCGGGCGCGGATGGCCTCGCAGATCCGGCTGACCACGTATGTGGCGGGGGCCGTGGTGGGGCTGCTGATGTTCGGGTCGCTCGCGGTGCTGTCCGTCGAGCGGGACGCGCCCGGGGGGAACATCCGGACGCTGGGTGACGCGGTGTGGTGGTCGTTCACGACGATGACGACCGTGGGGTACGGGGACCACGCGCCGACGACCGGTGCGGGGCGGGTGCTCGCCGTCGGGCTGATGCTGTCGGGGATCGCGCTGCTGGGTGTCGTCACCGCGAACATCGCGGCGTGGTTCATCGCGCGGTTCGAGCGGGACGACGAGGAGGAGCGGCGGCAGACGGAGGCGATCACGTTGCTGACCGAGGAGGTTCGCGCGCTGCGCGCGGAGGTCGCCGTGTTGTCCCGTGCGCGGGTGCCGGGTCCTTCGGAGGAGTCGGGCGCGTTCTGAGGGGGCTTGTTCCCGTCGTTCGGCGGGTGCGGGTCCGTCGTGGTCGCTCGCGCGGTTCCCCGCGCCCCCAAGACAGGGGCACGGGGAACTGCGCGACGGTCTTGGCGCCGCCCGTTTTCAGGGGCGCGGGGAACTGCGCGACGGTCTTGGCGCCGCGTCGGGCCTGTCGGAGAGGCCCTCTTGCAGTGCCCCGCAGGGAACCCGCGTCAGATGTGGCCCGCGCCGGCGACACCCGCCTCCGCGTTCGCGCCGCGCTTCGTGAGGAGGGCGACCAGGACGGCCACGCCCGCGACCCCCGCGGCGACCAGGGACGCGAGGCTCATGCCCGAGATGAAGGTGTCGTGGGCCACGTCCGTGATCTTGGCGACGATCTGCTCGGGCGTGCCCGGGGCGACCGGCGGCACGCCGACCTGAACCGCCTCGGAGGCCTTGCCGAGCTCCTCGGGGGTGAGCTCGGGCAGGCCCGCGCCGGTCCAGTTGCCCGCAAGGTCGCTGTCGACCTTGGAGGCCATGACCGCGCCGAGCACGGCCGTGCCGAGGCTGCCGCCGATCTGCATGGCGGCCTGCTGGAGACCGCCGGCCACACCGGACAGCTCCATGGGCGCGTTGCCGACGATGACCTCGGTGGCGCCGACCATGACCGGGGCGAGGCCCAGGCCGAGGAGGGCGAACCAGAGCGACATCAGACCGCTGCTCGTGTCCACCTCGAGGGTGGACATGCCGTACATGGCGAGCGCGGTGACCGCCATGCCGCCCGCGAGCGGCACACGCGGGCCGAGCTTGGTGATCAGGACGCCCGCGAGCGGGGAGCCGACGATCATCATGCCGGTCAGCGGCAGCAGATGCAGGCCCGCGTCGATCGGGCTCATGCCGTGCACGTTCTGGAGGTAGAACGTCACGAAGAACAGGCCGCCCATGAACGCGATGGCCATCAGGACCATCAGCACCACACCGGCGGACAGCGCGACCGAGCGGAAGAGGGTCAGCGGGATCAGCGGTTCGCGGACCCGGGTCTCCCAGAACGCGAACAGCGCGAAGCCCAGCAGCGAGGCACCGATGAACGTCCACGTCCGGCCGGCGCCCCAGCCCCACTCCGGGGCCTTGATCAGAGCCCACACCAGGCAGAACATCGCGCCGGACAGCAGGCCGATACCGAGCAGGTCGAAGGAGCGCGGGGCGTTCTCGGCCCGGTGGTCGAGCAGGATCATCGCGCCGAGGACTAGCGCGAGGACGCCCACGGGGACGTTGATGAAGAACACCGACTGCCAGCTGACGTGCTCGACCAGCACGCCGCCGAGGATCGGGCCGCCCGCGGTGGAGGCACCGATGACCATGCCCCAGATGCCGATGGCCATGTTCAGCTTCTCGGCGGGGAAGGTGGCCCGCAGCAGGCCCAGCGCGGCCGGCATCAGCAGCGCGCCGAACAGGCCCTGGAGGACGCGGAAGGCGACGACCGCGGCGATCGAGGAGGACAGGCCGATCGCGCCCGAGGCGGCGGCGAAGCCGACGACGCCTATCAGGAAGGTCTGCCGGTGGCCGAAGCGGTCACCGAGCTTGCCCGCGGTGATCAGGGTGACCGCGAGGGCGAGGAAGTACCCGTTGGTGATCCACTGGACGTCGGCGAAGCTGGCGTTCAGGTCCTTCTGGATCGCCGGGTTGGCGATGGCCACGATGGTGCCGTCGAGGGCCACCATCATGACGCCGACGGCGACGGTGAGCAGGGTGAACCACGGGTGCCCGCGCAGGCCCCGGACAGGCGCCGGGTCCGGCGGGGTGAGCGGTGTGCCGTCCCCCGGCCCCGTCTTGTCGATGGTGGTCTGACTAGTCATGCCCCGAGGCTAGTGACAGCCGCTGACAATTGACAAAAGAAATCAGTAGTCGGTAACTGACAGCTATGGAAACACTGCGCGAGCGCAAGAAACAGCGCACCCGGGACGCACTGGTCCGAGCCGCGTTCGAACTCTTCACCACCCGGGGCTACGAGCAGACCACCGTCGACGAGATCACCGAGACCGTCGAGGTCTCCCAGCGCACCTTCTTCCGCTACTTCGCGGGCAAGGAGGACGCCGCCCTCTGGGTCGCACACCTGACCGAGGAGCACTTCTACCAGGCCGTACACGCCCGTCCGGCACAGGAGCCGCCGCTGGAGGCGATGCGCCGGGCCGTGCTGGAGGGCTGGGACACCATCAGCGAGGTCATCGAGTCCGTCGTACCGCTGGAGCTGTATCTGCGGATGTGCCGGGTGATCGAGTCGACGCCGGCGCTGCTCGCCGCGCATCTGCGGCGGTCCGCCGACACCGAGGAGCGCTTCGCGCGGCTGATCGCCGAGCGCGAGGGCCTGGACGTCGACACCGACCTGCGGCCCCGGGTGGCGGTGGCGGTCTTCGGCGGGGTGATGCGGATGACCGAGCGGCGGTGGAGCGCCCGCGACGAACTGAACGTGGAGGCGATCCGTGAACTGACGACCGCGTACCTCGATCAGGTGGGACCGGCGCTCGCGGGGAGCTGGCGCACCCCCTGACCGGGCGTCCCAGGTCGCCGAACGTGACCACGGCCGTACGGTCCGAGAGAGCGTACGAATCGTCAAACGTGATCCCCGTCACTCAGTTCACGCGAGACCGTGTCGTTCTCCTAGTGTGTCCTCCCAGTGACTTCCTTCGACACCTCCCCGCAACTCAACGTCTGGCGCATGCTGCTCGCGCTGGCCGTGGTGTTCGTGATGCTGGCGACCACCGGCTGGACCGCCATGCGCGGCCACCGCACGACCACCGAGCTGGCGGCCTCGCTCTCCGCGTGGGAGCACGGCAGCATCGCCGGGCACCGGCTGCCCGACCCGGAGGCGGCGCCCGCGCTGCTGGCCGGATTCTTCGCCACGCTCACCGAGGGCCAGCAGACCTCGCTCGCCCGCCGCTACCCGCTCGCGGTGGGCAACATGAACGGTGCACCCGCCCAGTTGCGCTACCGGGCGAACCGCATCGCCCTCGGCAAGGCCCGCCGGGTCGAGCTCGCCCGTATGCACGACACACGCCTGACGGCCTCGGGCCAGCGTCTGGCGGGACGCCGGATGCACCGCCTTGAGTCCCTCATGGAGCCCGGACGGCAGATCCTCTCCTTCGATCCCGACGGCACCGGACGGGTCGCCGAGGTGCTCGGGGACCTCGACACGGCCGAGCGCGTCTCCGTCGTCGTCCCCGGCGTCGACACCGACCTGCTCACCTTCCAGCGCACCGACCGCCGCCACTCGGCCCCCGCCGGCATGGCCGGGGCGCTCTACGACGCCGAGCGCGCGGCGAGCCCCGGGACGCGGACGGCCGTCATCGCCTGGGCCGACTACACCGCCCCCCGCGGGCTGGGCATGGACGCGGCGACCGCGCTGCGCGCCGAGGCCGGGGCCGTACGGCTGAACGGGCTGCTGCGGGCGCTGCCCGGCGATGCCCCGGTGTCGCTGTTCTGCCACAGCTACGGCTCGGTGGTGTGCGGGGTGGGCGCGCGGTCCCTGCCCGGGCGGGTGACCGACATAGCGGTGGCCGGCAGCCCCGGCATGCGCGCCGAGAGGGCCTCCGGGCTCGGCACCGGCGCGCGGGTGTGGGCCATGCGGGACGCCGACGACTGGATCGAGGACGTGCCCCATCTGGAGCTCGGCGGCCTCGGACACGGGGCCGACCCGATGTCCGCCGAGTTCGGGGCGCGCGTGCTGTCGTCCCGCGACGCCCGGGGCCACGCGGGCTACTTCGTGCCGGGCACGGACAGCCTCAGGAACTTCGCCGAGATCGGCACCGGCGCGTACCGCGCGGTGGACTGCGCCGACGACAAGGACACGTGCCGGGCCGGTTTGTCCGACGGTGCGTCGGCCTGACGCGCGTAGAGGCGCGGGAACTGCGGTCCGCGCGGGGAGGGGACGGAGAAGCTCGTGCCGCATACGATGAGCCGCATGGGTGACGTACTGGCCGGATTTCATGCCGCCTGGGAGTTCGAGTCCGACTCCGTGCTCATCCGCTACGAACGGGGGATTCGGACACCCAGGCTGTTCCAGGCCCTGAAGGAGCGCCGGGTGCCGCTGGCGGCGCTGCGCGGGGTGTCGCTGACGCCGGGACGGCGGGGGACGGTGGTGCTGCGCGCCGAGCTGCGGCCGGGCGCCGATCCACTGCTGGAGGCCGCCGCCGGGCAGCTGAAGGAGACCAGCGATCCGTACCGGCTGGTGCTGCCGGCCGAGCGTGAGGTGCTGGCCGAGTACTACGCCGACGAGCTGCGGGCGGCGCTGCCCGGGGACACCGGGGCCGCCGACCGGTTCCTGGTGCCCGCGCCGGAGCCGTCGTTGCGGTTCAAGGCGTACGACGGGAAGGCGTCCTTCGACGGGTCGACCGTCGGGTTCCGCTGGTTCTGGACCGGGGCGTCCTCGGCGAAGTGGAAGGCCGGGGACCAGAGCTTCGGCCTCTCCGAGCTCAGCGGTGTCGAGTGGCGCTCGCCGGAGGTGTTCGAGGGGCATCTGCGGCTGCTGACCCGCGAGGGCGGGCAGCCCGCGCAGGCCGACCAGGACCCCGCGGCCGTGGTGTTCGGGCTCGGGTACGGGCCGGTGCACGAGTCCCTGCCGTTCGCCGCGGCGGTGCTGGCCGCGGTGCGGGACAAGGGGCCCGTGGCCGCGGTGCCGGCCGGACCCCGCAGGGACCCGGCCGACATCGCCGAGCGCATCCGGCATCTCGGCGAGCTGCACCGGGCCGGGCTGGTCACCGACGAGGAGTTCTCCGTGAAGAAGGCCGAACTCCTGGCCGAGCTCTAGAAGGGGGTGACTGCCGTCGGCTGGGCGAGGGTTCGTCCCGGCCGACGCGAACGCCCTGCCGGGGGCGGTTCGACTGCCGTCGGGCGGGTGCGGGTCCGTCGCGGCCGCTCGCGCAGTTCCCCGCGCCCCCAAGAAGGGGCGCGGGGAACTGCGCGAAGGGGGTCGAAGGGGCGAAGCCCCTGGGGGATGGGACGGGTAGGGGCGGCGGGGGCGAGGAAAGGGAGGGACTCGGCGCCCCGCGGCCCGGTGCGACCCCTTGATGGAGGTGGGGGTGGGGGGCGCATAGGGTCGGGGTATGTCGTTGAAGAGCCTCGCGTTGATCGAGAACTGGCCGGTTCCCACCGCTGCGGCGGGGGTCGTCCGGGCCGACGGTACGGTCCTGGGCACGCACGGCCCGGCCGGCCGGCGCTTCCCCCTGGCCTCGGTCACCAAGCCGCTGGCGGCCTACGCCGCGCTCGTGGCCCACGAGGAGGGCGCGATCGAGCTGGACGAGCCCGCCGGGCCGCCCGGCGCGACGGTCCGGCATCTGCTGGCGCACACCTCGGGCCTCGCCTTCGACGAGCACAGGGTGATGGGCGCGCCCGGCGAGCGGCGGCTGTACTCCAACGCCGGCTTCGAGCAGCTCGGCGACCACATCGCCAAGGCGACGGACATCCCGTTCCCGGAGTATCTGCGGCAGGCGGTGCTGGCGCCGCTGGGGATGGACGGCACCACCCTGGAGGGCTCCTGCGCCAAGGACGGCGTCTCGACGGTCGAGGACCTGCTGCGGTTCGCGGCCGAGGTGCAGGCACCGCGCCTGCTGGACCCGCGCACGGTGGCCGACGCGATGACCGTGCAGTACCCGGGCACCAAGGGCGTACTGCCGGGCTACGGCCACCAGAACCCCAACGACTGGGGCCTCGGCTTCGAGATCCGCGACGGCAAGTCCCCGCACTGGACGGGCACCTCGTCCTCCCCGCGCACCTTCGGCCACTTCGGGCAGTCGGGCACCTTCCTGTGGATCGACCCGGCCGCCGGCTCGGCCTGCGTGGCGCTGACGGACCGGGCGTTCGGGCCGTGGGCCGTCGAGGCGTGGCCGGCGTTCACGGACGCGGTGCGCGCGGAGCTGTAGGGCCGGAGGGGGCGGCGCTCAGTCGACCTTCTCGCCCGCGCGGGGCGCGGGCAGGGCGCCGAGCTTCTCGCCCGCCCCCTCGGTGTCGATGTGCGGCAGGACGCGGTCCATCCAGCGCGGCAGCCACCACGCGTGCGGGCCGAGCAGGGTCATCACCGCGGGCACCATCAGCAGCCGCACCACGGTCGCGTCGATGAGGACGCTGACGGCGAGACCGAGCCCCAGCATCTTCACCACGATGTTGTCGCTGACGATGAACGCCGCGAACACGCTCACCATGATCAGCGCGGCACAGGTGATGACCCGCGCGGTGATCTCCAGCGCGTGCGCCACCGAGGCCTTCGCGTCGCCGGTGCGGATCCAGGCCTCGTGCACCCGGCTCAGCAGGAAGATCTCGTAGTCCATGCTCAGGCCGAAGATGATGGCGAACATCATCATCGGCACATAGCTCTCGATGGGCACCTTGCCGTTCACGCCCAGGGCGGGCCCGCCCCAGCCCCACTGGAAGACGGCGACGACCACACCGTAGGACGCGGTGATCGACAGCACGTTGAGGACGGCCGCCTTCACCGCGACCAGCAGGCCGCGGAAGACCGTGAGGACGATCAGGAAGGCCAGTCCCACCACGACCCCGATGATCAGCGCAAGCCGTTCGGCGACGATGTCGCGGAAGTCGACCTGGGCGGCCGTGGTGCCGGTGACATAGCCCTCGGCGTCGGTGCCGGAGACCGACTGGGGCAGGGTGTCGTCCACGAGCCGGTTCACCAGGTCGGTGGTGTCCTGGTTCTGCGGGGACACCTTGGAGTAGACCGTGCCGATCAGGACGTCGCCGTCCTGCGTCGGGCTGAGCTGGGAGACGAACGCGGTCCCCGAGACGCCGTCGAGGGCCTTCTGGACGTTCGAGGACAGGTCCGAGCGCTGCGAGTCGGGGACCGAGGTCTGGTCGACGACGACGGTGAGGGGCCCGTTGGAGCCGGGGCCGAAGGCGTCGGACATCAGGTCGAAGGCCCGCCGGTCGGTGAACGAGGTCGGGTCCGCGCCGTCGCCGATGTGGCCGAGCTGGATCGTGAAGGCGGGGATCGCCAGCACCGCGATGACGGCCAGGCCCGCGGTCAGATAGCGCAGCGGATGGTGCTCGACGCGCTGGGCGTAGCGGTGCCAGGTGCCCGTGGCCTCGGCGCCGGGCCCGGCGTCGGCCTCGGCGACGGGCTTGCGCACGGTGTAGCGGTCGATACGGGTGCCGATCAGGCCGAGCAGGGCGGGCACCAGGGTCAGGGCGCCTAGGACCGCGGAGACGACCGTGACCGCCGCGGCGAGGCCCAGTTTCCCGATGAAGGACACCCCGGAGGCGTACAGGCCCATGAGGGCGACGATGACGGTGGTGCCGGAGACGAGCACGGCCCGTCCGCTGGTGGCGGCGGCGTGCCCCGCCGCGCGCACCGGATCGGCGCCGTCCATCAGGTTCTGCCGGTGCCGGGTGATCAGGAACAGGGCGTAGTCGATGCCGACGCCGAGGCCGATCATCGTGGCGAGGGTGGGCGAGACGGTGGCGAAGGTGAACGCCGCGGCGAGCAGTCCGAGGCAGGCGAGGCCGCCGACCACCCCGATCAGGGCGGTGACCAGGGGAAGTCCGGCGGCGATCACACTGCCGAAGCCGATCAGCAGGACGACGATCGCGACGGCGAAGCCGATCAGCTCGCTGACCCGGTCGTCGGCCTCGGGCCGGGCCAGTTCGCCCAGCGAACCGCCGTACTCGACCTGGACACCGGCGCTCTTGAGCGGCTGCACGGCGTCGTCGACCCCGTCGAGGTAGCCGTCGCCGAGGGTGCTGGGCTGCTCGCTGAAGCGGATGGTGACGTAGGCGGTCTTCCCGTCGGAGGACACGGGTCCGACCTTGGAGGAGGTCGCGTCGAGCGGGTTCTGCACGGACAGGACGTGCGGCAGTTTCTGGAGGTCGCCGACGGTGGTCGACATCTGCGAGCTGTACGACGTCAGGGCCTTGTCGTCGTGCAGGACGATCTGGCTGCTGTAGCCGCCGGCCTGCGGGTCGTGCTTCTCCAGGACCTCCAGGCCCTTCTGGGACTGCGCGTCCGACAGGGAGAAGTTGTCGGAGTACTCGCCGCCGTAGAAGTGGTTGAGGGTCTGGAGCGCCCCGAGGGCGACCAGCCAGGCGACGATCACGATCACGAAGTGGCGTGCGCACCACTGGCCCAGTCCGCGCAGCCCCCCGGCCGGTGTCTCGCCCCGTCCCCCTGCTCCGTCACGAGCGGCCATGGTCGGGTCTCACTCCCTGCCGGGCGGGTGCCTGGCCCTTCCCAGTAGACGCCCGGCGCCATCCGTCGGCATCTCGGACCCCGCTAGGCCCTCTCCGCCCCAGGGTTCCCACCCGTCACGTCCGCCATCTCCCACATCAGCAGTTCCGCCCGCGACACGGCGACGGCCGTCAGGTCCCGGGCGCCCGTGATCCGCGCCGAGTCCCCCGCCGCGAGCGTCACCTCGTCCACCCGCACCTCACCGCGTACGACGTGGACGTAGACGTGCGCCGCGTCCGGGACGGCCGTACGCTCCCCGTCGGCCAGCCGCCGCACGTGCAGCAGGGCTCCGGCCTCGGGGACGGCGTACGGGGTGGAGTCGGCGATCCCCGTCACGGTGCCGTACACCGGGTCGCCGCCCGGGTCCCTCGGCGCCAGCCACATCTGCAGGAACGTCAGCGGGGTGTCCCCGTCGTTGCGTTCCACATGGCGGACGCCGGCCGCCGAGCTGAGGTGCTGCACGTCGCCCGGCCGCACCAGGGTCTCGCGGCCCGTGGAGTCGCGGTGGGTCAGCTCTCCCTCGACGACCCAGGTGATCAGCTCGGTGTGGCTGTGCGGGTGCTCGTCGAAGCCCGCGCCGGGCGCGAGGCGCTCCTCGTTGCAGGCGATCAGCGCGCCGAAACGGAGGTTGTCGGGGTCGTAGTGCGGCCCGAAGGAGAAGGCGTGCCAGGACTCGATCCCGGCCTGCGGTTCCCCGCCGCGGTAGCGCTCCGCGGCGCGCCGTACGTCCATCACGGACCCCACCGTAGACCCCGCGCGGACCCTCCGCCGACCCCCCATGACGCATGCTCCCGTCCGGATAAGGCAGTCTTGTCCCCGTGCCCGAACCCGAAGCCCGCACCCCGGCAGCCGCAGCGCGTCCCGCCCATCCGCACTCCGCGACGCTGAAGCGGCTGGAGAGGTCCTCCGGATCGCTCGCCGCCCAGGCCATCGCGCGGATGGACGAGACGCTGTCGTGGTACCGGGCGATGCCGCCGGAGAACCGCTCCTGGATCGGACTCGTCGCCCAGGCGGGCATCGCCGCCTTCACCGAGTGGTTCCGGCACCCGGACGCCCCGCAGGCCATCTCTACCGATGTGTTCGGCACCGCGCCGCGCGAGCTGACCCGGGCGATCACGCTGCGCCAGACCGTGGAAATGGTGCGCACCACCATCGAGGTCATGGAGAGCGCGATCGACGAGGTCGCCGCCCCCGGCGACGAGCGCGTGCTGCGCGAGGCGCTGCTGGTCTACGCCCGCGAGATCGCCTTCGCCACCGCGCAGGTCTACGCGCAGGCCGCCGAGGCACGGGGTGCCTGGGACGCGCGCCTGGAGTCGCTGGTGGTGAACGCGGTGCTGAGCGGCGAGGCCGACGAGGGCGCCGTCTCCCGGGCCGCGGCGCTGGGCTGGAACGCGCCGGACCATGTGTGCGTGGTGCTGGGCACGGCACCCGACGGTGACTCCGAGCTGACCGTGGAGGCCATCCGGCGGGCGGCGCGGCACGCCAAGCTCCAGGTGCTCACCGGGGTGCTGGGCGACCGCCTGGTGGTCATCGCGGGCGGCAGCGACAACCCGCTGGGCGTGGCGAAGTCGCTGATCGGCCCGTTCGCCGCGGGGCCCGTCGTCGCCGGGCCCGTGGTGCCGGACCTGCTGGCCGCCACCCGGTCCGCGCAGGCCGCCGCGGCCGGACTGAAGGCCTGTTCGGCGTGGCAGGACGCGCCGCGGCCGGTGCTGGCGGACGATCTCCTGCCGGAGCGCGCCATCGCCGGAGACCCGAGTGCGCGCGAGCAGTTGGTGGAGGAGATCTACAGACCGCTGGAGGAGGCCGGATCGGCGCTCCTGGAGACGCTGAGCGTGTATCTGGAACAGGCGAGCAGTCTGGAGGGCGCGGCGCGGATGCTGTTCGTGCATCCCAACACCGTGCGCTACCGGCTTCGACGTGTGACTGACGTCACGGGCTGGTCGCCGTCGGATGTTCGGTCCGCGTTCACGCTGCGGATCGCGCTGATCCTGGGTCGACTGGCCGACGGCGACCTGCCTGTCTAGCGCATTGTCGGAAGCCCACAAAACCCCCTCGTGTTCTTCGTCCTAGTCCCCACGGGCGGCCGTGGCCGTCCACAAGAGAGAGTGTGAGAGTGTTCGTACTCGTCGCTCCCGGCCAGGGCGCTCAGACGCCCGGCTTCCTGACCCCCTGGCTCGAACTGCCCGGCGCCGCCGACAGGCTGGCCGCCTGGTCCGAGGCCATCGGTCTGGACCTCGCCCACTACGGCACGCAGGCCGACGCCGACGCGATCCGCGACACGGCGGTCGCCCAGCCCCTGCTGGTCGCCGCCGGGATACTGTCCGCCTCGGCACTGGGTGCCACCACGCCGGGCGCCGTCGCGGGTCACAGCGTCGGTGAGATCACCGCCGCCGCCTTCGCCGGGGTCCTGGACGACACCGCGGCCCTCACCCTCGTACGCAAGCGCGGTCTGGCCATGGCCGAGGCCGCGGCGATCACCGAGACCGGTATGTCGGCCCTGCTGGGCGGCGACCCCGAGGTCTCCGTCGCGCACCTGGAGAAGCTGGGCCTGACCCCGGCGAACGTCAACGGCGCCGGCCAGATCGTCGCCGCGGGCACGCTGGAGCAGCTCGCCGCGCTGGCCGAGGACAAGCCCGAGGGCGTCCGGAAGATCGTTCCGCTCAAGGTCGCCGGCGCCTTCCACACGCACCACATGTCCCCCGCGGTCGACGCGCTCGCGAAGGCCGCCGAGGAACTGGCCCCGGCCGACCCGAAGATCGCCTACGTCTCCAACAAGGACGGCCGCACCGTCGGCTCCGGCGCGGAGGTCCTCTCCCGTCTGGTCGGCCAGGTCGCCAACCCGGTCCGCTGGGACCTGTGCATGGAGACCTTCAAGGAACTCGGTGTGACGGCGCTGATCGAGGTCTGCCCCGGCGGTACCCTGACCGGTCTGGCCAAGCGTGCGCTCCCCGGCGTCGCGACGCTGGCCCTGAAGACCCCCGACGATCTCGACGCGGCCCGCGCGCTCATGGCCGAGCACGCCTGACGCGACGTCCCAGAAGGAGCCGAACGGACATGCCGAAGATCAAGCCCTCCAAGGGCGCCCCGTACGCGCGCATCCTGGGTGTGGGCGGCTACCGGCCGACCCGGGTCGTGCCCAACGAGGTGATCCTCGAGACGATCGACTCCTCCGACGAGTGGATCCGTTCGCGCTCCGGCATCCAGACCCGTCACTGGGCGAACGACGAGGAGACGGTCGCCGCGATGTCCGTCGAGGCGTCCGGGAAGGCCGTCGCCGACGCGGGCATCGAGGCCGCGCAGATCGGCGCGGTGATCGTCTCCACCGTCTCGCACTTCAAGCAGACCCCGGCCGTGGCCACCGAGATCGCCGACAAGCTGGGCACGGACAAGGCCGCCGCCTTCGACATCTCGGCCGGCTGCGCGGGCTTCGGCTACGGCCTGACCCTCGCCAAGGGCATGATCGTCGAGGGTTCGGCCGAATACGTCCTGGTCATCGGTGTCGAGCGGCTCAGCGACCTGACCGACCTGGAGGACCGCGCGACGGCCTTCCTGTTCGGTGACGGCGCGGGCGCGGTCGTCGTCGGCCCCTCGGACGTGCCCGCGATCGGCCCCACGGTCTGGGGCAGCGAGGGCGACAAGTCCGAGACCATCAAGCAGACCGTGCCGTGGACGGACTTCCGCAACGGCACGGTGGAGCGGTTCCCGGCCATCACCCAGGAGGGCCAGGCCGTCTTCCGCTGGGCCGTCTTCGAGATGGCCAAGGTCGCCAAGGAGGCGCTGGACGCCGCCGGGATCACGGCCGAAGAGCTGGACGTCTTCATCCCGCACCAGGCCAACGAGCGGATCATCGACTCGATGGTGAAGACCCTCAAACTGCCGGAGTCCGTCACCGTCGCCCGCGACGTGCGCACCACCGGCAACACCTCGGCCGCCTCGATCCCGCTCGCGATGGAGCGGCTCCTGGCGACCGGGGAGGCGAAGAGCGGTGACACCGCGCTCGTCATCGGCTTCGGGGCGGGTCTGGTCTACGCCGCCACGGTCGTTACCCTCCCCTAGGCACACCGCCACACCCTCTGAGAAACATCTACGAAGGAGCGCCGACATGGCCGCCACTCAGGAAGAGATCGTCGCCGGTCTCGCCGAGATCGTGAACGAGATCGCCGGCATCCCGGTCGAGGACGTCCAGCTGGACAAGTCCTTCACCGACGACCTGGACGTCGACTCGCTGTCCATGGTCGAGGTCGTCGTCGCCGCCGAAGAGCGCTTCGACGTCAAGATCCCGGACGACGACGTCAAGAACCTGAAGACGGTCGGTGACGCCACCGACTACATCCTCAAGCACCAGGCCTGATCTTCCGATCAACCCCCTGGGCTGACTGCCCCGCCACCCGGCGGTGGCGCCGCTGATTCCTCGATTCTGGAGAACGAATTCCCGTGAGCTCGACCAATCGCACCGTGGTCGTCACCGGTATCGGCGCAACCACACCGCTGGGTGGCGACGTGGCCTCCACCTGGGAGGGCCTGGTCGCCGGCAAGTCCGGTGTCAAGCCCCTGGAGCAGGAGTGGGCCGCCGAGCAGGCCGTCCGCATCGCCGCTCCGGTCGCCGTGGAGCCGACCGAGATCATCCCCCGGCCGCAGGCCCGCCGCCTCGACCGTTCGGCGCAGTTCGCGCTGGTCGCCGCCCAGGAGGCCTGGAAGGACGCCGGGTTCACCGGCAGGGCCGGCGAGGACGGCAGCGTCGACCCCGACCGCCTCGGCGCGGTCATCGCCTCCGGCATCGGCGGCGTGACGACCCTGCTCGACCAGTACGACGTGCTCAAGGAGAAGGGCGTCCGCCGCGTCTCCCCGCACACCGTCCCCATGCTCATGCCGAACGGCCCGTCGGCGAACGTCGGCCTGGCCGTGGGCGCCCGCGCGGGCGTGCACACGCCCGTCTCCGCGTGCGCGTCCGGCGCCGAGGCGATCGGCTACGCCATCGAGATGATCCGCTCCGGCCGCGCGGACGTCGTCGTGGCCGGCGGCACCGAGGCGGCGATCCACCCGCTGCCCATCGCCGCGTTCGGCAACATGATGGCGATGTCCAAGAACAACGACGACCCGCAGGGCGCCTCGCGTCCCTACGACACCGGCCGCGACGGCTTCGTCCTCGGCGAGGGCGCGGGCGTCGTCGTCCTGGAGTCCGCGGAGCACGCGGCGAAGCGCGGGGCCCGCGTGTACGCCGAGGCCGTCGGCCAGGGCATCTCCGCCGACAGCCACGACATCGTGCAGCCGGAGCCGGAGGGGCGGGGCATCTCGCACGCCCTGCAGAACCTGCTCGACAACACCGACCTCGACCCGGCCGAGATCGTGCACGTGAACGCTCACGCGACGTCCACGCCGGCCGGTGACATCGCCGAGCTGAAGGCTCTGCGCAAGGTGTTCGGTGACGACGCCGACCACATGGCGGTGTCCGCGACCAAGTCGATGACCGGTCACCTGCTCGGTGGCGCCGGTGGTGTCGAGACCGTCGCGACCGTCCTCGCGCTGTACCACCGGGTGGCTCCGCCGACCATCAACATCGAGAACCTCGACCCCGAGGCGGAGGCCAACGCGGATGTCGTGCGCGGCGAGGCCCGCAAGCTGCCCGTGGAGGGTCGTATCGCCGCGCTGAACGACTCGTTCGGGTTCGGTGGGCACAACGTGGTGTTGGCGTTCCGTACGATGTGAGCTGCGCCGCTCGCCTGAAGTCGGCCCGGGTTCCGCGACGAACCCGGGCCGACTCGCCGTTTAGGGCCCTTCTGCCCCGCAGGCCGCCGCCCCCCTCTCGCGCAGTTCCCCGCGCCCCTGCCCCGCTTCGTCCCCGGGTGCGGGCCGGTGGCCCCCTCTCGCGCAGTTCCCCGCGCCCCTAAAAGCAGGGCACTCCCGCACCCGACGACAAAGAGCAACCCCTCCAGGGGCGCGGGGAACTGCGCGAAGAGCGATCACGACCCGCACCCGACGACAACCACCAACCCCTCAGGAGCGCGAGGACCACGAACCACCCGCACCCGACCGCAAACGGAAGCCGCCCAAGGGGCGCGGGGAACTGCGCGAGAAGCGACCACGACCCGCACCCGACGACAGCGAGCAACCCCCTCAGGGGCGCGAGGAACAGCGCGAGGACCACGAACCACCCGCACCCGACCGCAGAGAGAAGTCCCCCAAGGGGCGCGGGGAACTGCGCGAGAAGCGACCACGACCTGCACCCGACGACAACCACCAACCCGCGGGGAACTGCCTGACCCCCGCGACCATGGGCCGCACTCCTCGCGGGCGGCGAGCGCGGGGGTCAGACGACCTGGTGGAGCCAGCGGACCGGGGCGCCCTCGCCGGCGTAGCGGAAGGGCTCGAGTTCGTCGTCCCAGGGCTTGCCCAGGAGTCTGGTCAGCTCCGCTTCCAGATCCGTCTCACCGCGCTGACTGCGGAGCAGCGCCGCCCGCAGCCGGTCCTCGGGGATGAGGATGTCACCGTGGATGCCGGTGACGGCGTGGAAGATGCCGAGGTCGGGCGTGCAGCTGTAACGCTCGCCCTCGGTGGTGGAGCTGGGCTCGGCGGTCACCTCGAACCGCAGCAGATGCCAGCCGCGCAGCGCGGAGGCGAGTTTGGAGGCCGTGCCCGCCTCGCCCTGCCAGGAGAACTCCGAGCGCCAGGTGCCCGGCGCGGCGGGCTGGCGGATCCAGTCGAGGTTGACGCGGGTGCCGAGCACCCCGGCGACGGCCCACTCGACGTGCGGGCACAGCGCGCGCGGAGCGGAGTGCACGTACAGAACTCCACGTGTCGTCACCGGGACCTCCGGGCAGAGCGGGACAGGCGGGCCGAGCGGCTGGCAGGACAGCCACGCTGATGGCGAGGCTACCGTGCGGCGGGGCAAGGAGTGTGACGTACCGTCGGTCCCGGTACCCGGAAACACACACCATTCACCCGGCAGGACGCCTGTGCGTGTCCGGAGCGTCACGGTCGGCGTATCCGGGAACTCCCGGACGTTGTCATGGTGGGGGTCGGGCGGGACGGCGCCTGTCCGTCGGCCGAGGGGATCAGCAGGATGCGCAACCGTGTCTGGAGCGTCGCCGCCGTGCTGACGGCTGCCGTCGTCGGGGTCGCCGGGTGCGACGCCGTGGGCGGGAACTCCCCTTCCCCGTCCGGCACCCGGGCCGCGCCGTCGCCCTCGCCGACGCCGGTGTGGGACCGCAGCCCCGGGTCGGTCGCGGCGGTGGGCGACTCGATCACGCGCGCCTTCGACGCGTGCGGGGTGCTGTCGGACTGCCCGGAGGTGTCCTGGGCGACCGGGAGCAGCGTGGAGGTGGACAGCCTGGCGGTCCGGCTGCTGGGGCGGACCGGGGCGGCGGAGCGCAGCTGGAACTACGCGGTGACCGGGGCCCGGATGGCCGATCTGCCGGGGCAGATGGCGCGGGCGGTGACCCGCTCCCCGGAGCTGGTCACGGTGATGGCGGGGGCCAACGACGCCTGCCGGCAGTCCGCTGCGGCGATGACCCCGGTGGCGGACTTCCGGGCGTCCTTCGAGGACGCGCTGCACACCCTGCGGCGCTCGCTGCCGAAGACGCAGGTGTACGTGGCGAGCGTTCCCGATCTGAAGCGGCTGTGGTCGCAGGGCCGGACCAGCGACCTGGGCAAGCAGGTGTGGAAGCTGGGCATCTGCCCCTCGATGCTGGCCGACGCGGACGCGCTGGACGCGGCGGCCGACGCGCGGCGCGCGACGGTGCAGCGGCGCGTGGAGGAGTACAACGAGGTGCTGCGGGAGGTGTGCGCGAAGGACGAGCGCTGCCGCTTCGACGGGGGCGCGGTGTACGCGTACCGCTTCGGCGTCGCGCAGCTCAGCCGCTGGGACTGGTTCCATCCGAGTGTCGACGGACAGGCCCGGCTCGCGGAGATCGCCTACCGGACCGTGACGGCGGAGGACGCCTGACCCGGGGCCTGTCCGGCAGGCCTTGGGCTCCCCTCGTGATCGAACCCTTTGGAACACTTTCCGAGGGCATTCCGGAGGTGACCGACCCCGAGTTCGTGCGCAACCGGCTGGAACATCGTCGCCCAGGTGCGGGCGGTCCTCGCGGTGGCCGTCAGTGCGACGGGGCGAACGCGAGGCTGACGCCGAGGCCCGCCAGCAGGGAGCCGATGACCTTGTTGAGGACCTTCTGGGCGCGCAGCATCGCGGTCCTCATGCGCTCCTGCGAGAAGAACACGGCGACCACGCCGAACCACAGCAGATGGGCGAGCGACATGAACAGGCCGTAGCCCGCCTGCTGCCACAGCGGTGTGCCGGGGCCGACCACCTGGGCGAAGGTGGAGACGACGAACAGGGTCGTCTTGGGGTTGAGGACGTTGGTGAGGAAGCCGCCGCGCAGCGCGGCGAGCGGGGTCAGGCCGGTGTGCTGCTCCAGGTCGACCTTCAGCTCGCCGCGGGTGCGGAAGGTGCGGACGCCGACGTACACGAGGTAGGCGGCGCCGGTGAGCTTGATGACGGTGAACAGGAAGGTGGAGGACGCGATCAGCAGGCCCACGCCGAGCATGGTGTAGGTCACGTGGACCAGCACACCGGCGGCGACCCCGGTGGCGGCGAGCAGTCCGGTGCGGCGGCCGTGCAGATAGCTGTTGCGGACGATCATGGCGAAGTCGGCGCCGGGGGCGACGACGGCCAGGACGGTGATGACGGCGACGGCGAGTATCTCGGTCACGCGGTGACGTTCTCCCCTTCTGTCTCGTCCTGAGCGGCCCCTTCGCCGACGGTCTCCTCGCCGAGCAGCTCACGGGCCATGAGGGTGGCGCCCGCGACCGCGCCCGGCATCAGGAAGACCGCCACGAAGGGCACCAGGAAGGCCAGGGCGAGGGGCGTTCCGAAGCCCCAGACCAGGGTCCTGCGGGAGCGCAGCAGGGTGAGGCGGTCGCGCAGTTCGACACCGCGGCGCTGGAGGGCGACGGCGGCCAGTTCCTCGGTGAGGAAGAAGCCGGTGACGAAGAAGCCGAGCACGGGCACGACGGTCTGGCCGAAGACGGGGACGAGCCCCAGCGCGAACAGCAGCACACCCCAGCACAGGGCCCGTACGACGATGCGCAGGCTGTCCCGGGCGGAGATCCACAGTTCCCGCCACAGCGGCAGCCCCGACTCGGGGGCGGTGCCGTCGGGCGACACGTCCCGGTCGACCCGCTCCGACAGGCTCTCGTAGAACGGCTGCCCGATCAGCAGGGTGACCGCGGTGAAGGTGAGCACGGCCAGCAGCATGCCGAGGGCCCACAGCACGACGGTGAGGAAGCCGCGCAGCAGGCCGTCCCAGGGGCTCGACCAGTCGTCGGCGAACGGCGTCGCCCACGTCACGAAGTCGTCGCCGTAGACGGCCAGCGCCACCAGGGCGCCCGTGTACAGCACCAGTGTGATCAGACCGGGGATCAGCCCGAACTCGTACTGCTTCCCGTGCCGGGCCACCCACCGCTGGCCCTTGACGAGGTACTTGAAACCCACCCCGAGATCGCGCATGGGCGCACTCTATCGGGCGACGATCGGGCCGCTCGGGGGGCGGTTGGCCCACGGGCGCCTCTTGTTGCGGTTGAGTCGAACAGGTACATCTCGCCGTACCGATCCCAGGAAGCCCGGAGGAGGTACCTGTGCGCACCACCGCGAGCGCCCTGATCGCCCTCGCTCTTTCGGCCGGCTCCTTCCCGCTCACCCCAAGGGGCAGTTCCAGCAGGTGGCTCGGGCATTGTTGATCATGGCGCAGACCCGCAGAGGCTGAGTCGACGTTGAAGGAGAGCGGATGACGCAGGAGATCCACGGCGCCGTCGCCGACGGCTACGAGGCGGTACGCGAGGAGTTCGCCGCGTTCGTGGCGGAGGAGCGCCCCGACTACGAGGGGCAGTTGTGCGCCTACGTGCACGGCAGACAGGTCGTGGACCTGTGGTCCGGCGACGGCGCGCGGGGCGACTCGCTGTACGGCGTGTTCTCCACGACCAAGGGTGCGGCGCACCTCGTGGTGGCGCTGCTCGTGCAGGACGGCACCCTCGAACTGGACCGGAAGGTCACCTACTACTGGCCGGAGTTCGGCGCCGAGGGCAAGGGCGCGGTGACCGTGCGGGATCTGCTGGCGCACCGGGCGGGTGTGGTGGGGCTGGACGCCGGGTTCAGCCGGGCGGAACTGGCCGACGACCGGCTGATCGCCGAGCGGCTGGCCGACCAGAAGCCGTTCTGGCGGCCCGGCACGGCGTTCGGCTACCACGCGCTGGTGATCGGCGCGCTCACCGGCGAGGTCGTGCGGCGGGCGACCGGCCGGACGACCCAGGACCTGTTCGAGGAGCGGGTCCGGGCGCCGTACGGGCTGGACTTCTTCCTCGGTCTGCCCGAGGCGCTGGAGCCGCGCTACCGCAGTGTCCAGCCGATGGAGCCCACGCCGCAGCAGCAGGCCGCGCTGGACGCGGCGCCGACCGGGCGGCACTCGCTGACCTCGATCGCCTTCAACACGCATGTCCCGGACCCCGGGGAGCTGGTGGACCACGCCAACTCCCGTGCCGTGCGGGCGAAGGGTCCCGCCTCGGCGGGCGGGGTCGCGGCCGCGCGCGGGATCGCCGGGATGTACGCGGCGGCGATCAGCGAGGTGGAGGGGCGTCCGCCGCTGCTGAAGCCGGACACCGTCGCCGAGGTCGGCCAGATCCACTCCGTCGGCCACGACCTGGTGGCCCGTACGCACAAGGCCTTCGGGCTGGGCTTCCAGGCGACCGCGGTGAACTGGTACCCGTTCCTCGGCGCCGGGTCCTTCGGCCACAGCGGCGCGGGCGGCTCCCAGGGGTTCGCCGACCCGCGCTCCGGACTGGCGTACGGCTACACGCGGCGCCGGTGTTCCTTCCCCGGCGGGGCGGCCCTGGAGAACGAGCGGTTCGTGAAGGCCGTGCACGGCGTGGCCCTGGCCGGCTGACGGGACGGCCGTCTGTGGACGGCTGACTGTGGACGGCTGACTGCGGACGGCTGACCGGACGGGCAAGGGCCGCACCCCACGTCCAGGGGTGCGGCCCTCGTCGATGGCGACGACGGATGTCAGCCAGGGCCGGTGCCACCGCCTCGGGGCCTCCGGGCCTCCGGGCCTCGGGGCTCGGGGCTCGGGGCCTCGGGGCCTCGGGGCCTCGGCTACAGCTTGACGATCATCTTTCCGGTGTTGTCGCCGCGGAGGACCCCGAGGAAGGCCTCCAGGTTGTTCTCGATGCCCTCGACGACCGTCTCGCGGTACTTCAGCGCGCCCGAGGCGACCCAGGGACCGACCTCGCGCACGAACTGCGGCTGGAGGTCGTTGTGGTCGTTGACCAGGAGGCCCTCGATGCGGCCGCGGGTCTGGATCAGCCGGGCGAGGTTCCTCGGGCCGGGGGCCGGCTCGGTGTTGTTGTAGACCGAGATCATGCCGCAGACGGCGATCCGGCCGCCCTGGTTCAGGGAGCCGATCGCGGCCTCCAGGTGGTCGCCGCCGACGTTGTCGAAGTACACGTCGACGCCGTCCGGCGCGGCCGCGCGCAGCTGCTCGGAGACGGGGCCGCTCTTGTAGTTGAAGGCGGCGTCGAAGCCGTACTCCTCGACCAGCAGCTTGACCTTGTCGTCGGAGCCCGCCGAGCCGATCACCCGCGAGGCGCCCTTCAGCTTCGCTATCTGGCCGACCTGGCTGCCGACCGCGCCCGCGGCGCCGGAGACGAACACGATGTCGCCCTCCTTGAAGGCGGCCGTGCGCAGCAGGCCCGCGTACGCGGTGAGGCCGGGCATTCCCAGTACGCCGAGGTACGTGGACAGGGGCGCGGCGTTCGCGTCGACCTTGACGGCGTGCTTGCCGCCCAGGACGGCGTACTCGCGCCAGCCGAGGAAGTGCAACAGGTGGTCGCCGACCTCGATGCCCTCGGCGTTCGAGGCGACGACCTCGCCGACCGCGCCCCCCTGCATGACCTTGCCGAGCTCGAAGGGGTCGACGTAGGACTTGGCGGCGCTCATACGGCCGCGCATGTACGGGTCGACCGACAGGTACAGGTTCCGCACCAGGACCTGCCCCTCGCCCGGGGTCGGGACCTCGGTCTCCACCAGTGCGAAGTCCTCGGCCTCGGGCCAGCCGACGGGACGGCTGAGCAGGTGCCACTCGCGGTTGATCATGGGGGTGCCTTTCGAGATCGCCTGGGGCTGGGCCTAGGCCGCCGGGGCCTGGGAAGATTACTTCAGCATCTGAAACAACCATGAGGGTGAATATTTCAGGTTGTCAAGTAATCGGGGTAGAATCGGACCATGGCCAATCCCTCGCGACCCCGTCCCGACGAGCTGACCCTCGAGGTCGTCGACCTCATCGCGTCGGTCGTCGCCCGCTATCACGAGGAGTACGAGGAGGCTGCGGCCGAGCATGCGCTGACCGGGGCGCAGGCGAAGCTGCTGGGGTTGCTGACGCTTGAGCCGCTGCCCATGCGGAAGCTGGCGCAGCGGCTCAAGTGCGAGCCGTCGAACGTGACCGGGATCGTGGATCGGCTGGAGGCGCGGGGGCTTGTGTCCCGGCAGCCGGATCCCGCCGACCGGCGGGTGAAGGTGGCGGTGGTCACGGAGGAGGGGCGGGGGGTGGCTCGAAGCCTGCGGGAGTCCCTGCGGTTCGCACGGGAGCCGCTTGCGGGGTTGTCGGTCGAGGAGCGGGTTTCCCTCCGGGGGTTGTTGCAGAGGATGCTCGACTCTTCGCCGTAGGGCTCGACGGCGGTTGTCGACTCTGACCGTGCGCGCAGTTCCCGCGCCCCTTCAGGAGGGGGACCTGACGCCGGTCGTCGTCCTTCCGCCGGACGTGGCCGTTCGCGCAGTTCCCCGCGCCCCTTCAGGGGGCTCGCCCGGGTCGGCCGATACGTGCGCTGCCCCGGGCGACAGGGGCGGCCTGCCCTCGGTTGTCGACTTTCCGCTGGACGTGGTTGCTCGCGTAGTTCCCCGCGCCCCCAAAGAGGGGCGTCTCGCTCGCGCGCAGCCGGGCGCCGCTGAAGACGACCCTTCGGGCGCACGCCCTCAAGGGGCGCGGGGAACTGCGCGAACGGCCGCACTCAAGCCGCACGCCGACACGAGACACCAACCCCCGGACACCCAAGGGGCGCGGGGAACTGCGCGAGCAACCACATCCGAGCCGTAGGCCGGCAACGGACACCAAGCCGCACCCACCGAAGGGGCGCGGGGAACCGCGCGAACGGCCACAGCCGCGCCGCGAGCCGACAATGCACACCAAGCCCGCAGACACCTGAGGGGCGCGGGGAACTGTGCGAACGGCGAGAGCCGTCGGGGGTTACGCGCACCACCAGAGGAAGCGGTCGCACGTTTCCGAAGGGGTGGGGCGAGGGTTCTTGGGCGGGGCCGAGGTGGGGGTCTGGGACGCCGGGTCCGGGCCCTGGGCGGGGGGCGGGTTGCCCGTCGGCGTAGGTGTCGACGCGGCGGAGGAGGGCGGCGGCGGCGCCGAACTCGGCACCGCCTCCGGCGACGCGGACCGGCTCGTCGAGTCCGAGTCCGAGGGCGAGGGCGAGGGCGAGGACGACGGGGAGCCGGTCGGCGAAGCCGAGTCGCGAGCACCCGGCACCCCGGAAGCCGCCGGGTCGGAGAGCGGGTCGGCCGAGGGCTCGGCACCCACCTCTCCGGAGGTACCACCGTCCGGCCCCTGGCCACTGCCCGCCACGGCCGGCTCCGGCGAGGACCCCGGCGCCTCCAGGCCGAGCTCGGCCAGCCCGAGACCACCCGCGGCCAGCACGAGGCCCGCGGCCATCAGCGCCGTCCGGCGACGCCGGCGCCGATGCGCGGCCGCCTTGCGGTCCCGGCGGCTCACACCGGAACGCCGCGAGGCACCGGGCGCCGGCTCGACCGGATGCCCCTCCGCATCGCGGGACGGACCCGCCGCGCCACCCTCCACCCCGCCGACGGAACCCCCACCGACCCAGCCCCCACCGCCAGCGCCCCCCTCGTGCGCGAGTTCGTCGTCGTACGCGGGCTCCGCGGGCAGGCGGTCGGCCGGGAGGCCGCATCCCGGGCAGGCGAGCGCGCCGTTGAGGTGCCGTCGGCAGGGGTGGCAGTAGTCCATGACGCCGGAAGACTAAGTTCCCGACACATCACGTTCCTAGGCGTCCCCGTGAAGGTTCTGTAGGGAACCGGCCGTTCCGGCGCGGCACGTCGAGAACTCGGGGGTTCCGGAAGTACCGAAACCGTTACTGACTTCAGCTCGTCGGGGTGAATTCTTGCGAAGTCCCTGATGGGCGTGGGTGAGTGGCTGTATCCGTGTGGTGTGCGATATGCGGATGGGG